>NZ_RCBY01000132.1 GCF_003838195.1 Okeania hirsuta | reverse complement strand
TTAAGTTTTTTATTGCCCTTAAGTATTCTTGCCTGTTCCCTGTTCCCTGTTCCCTGTTCCCTGTTCCCTGTTCCCTACCTTTGCTATACAATACCGATGCTACCGGACATGATATTATTAATTATTAATTCAGGTTAAAATCCTCCCCTTTTCAGGGGAAAAAAGAAAAAAATTTTTCCTTTTAGTCAATCCTCTTCTTTTCAAGGAGAGGTAATAATTAATAATTAATAATTAATAATTAATTATTAATTGTTGAATCCTACCTCCTCGCTCATTCCCATTTCTCCCCTCCTGGGAGGGGGAGGGGCGAGGGGTGGGTTGTCTCCTGTCTCCTGTCTCCTTTCTCCTGTCTCCTGTCTCCTGTCTCCTGTCTCCCCCTCCTGGTAGTCTTCTACCCCTACTAAAAGACTAGTGAAGCGCAAACCCTATTTATAACTATTCAACCGGAGATGATATAATTGTCTATTTAAGTGGATATAGTGGTTCTTTTCCATTCAATTGCCAAATCCTAAATACTAATATAGCCGCCACAGTTAACCATACACAAGAAGGGGCTAAAATCATTCCTGCTGTGGGATTAATTTGCCAGTAAAATATAGTAACTATTAAAGCAGATAACCAAGGACCTAAAATTACGACGGGAACAGCAGCACCTAACCTACGTTCTACAGTAAATATTGTATTCCAAGTATCTCCCAAAGCAAGATGTACTGCAAAAGTTATTAAAGGAAGCACTAAAAATTGTTGGTTCATCTCCTGCCAAACTAATAACGAAGAGATAACTCGTAAGACTGCAATTGTCATCCATACTATGGGAAAAGCTAAAGGTGGAGGTGCCCATTTAGGTCTGACTATACTATCATAAGTCTGACGAGAACGAGTATTATCTAATGGGGAAAAAATTCGCGAACGAATACTTAATAAGGTAAAAAACATTCCTGCAAGTACGGTATTTAACCAATTAGGAAAAGAAGAATAATTATTAACTAAAGTCACCAATTTTTCCATTCCCCAGAAGGCTAGAAGAATAATTCCTATTTGTACAATAGTTCCTAATTTATACATTAAAAGTGCTTTGATATCTAGCTCTTTTGTAGAAACTATTTGTTTGGGGATAGATTGATTTTTCGACTCAGTTTTTACCCCCATTACTGTATTGACAAACTGTTCGACTGTTCCACCATCATTTGATTGAGTCATAATCAGAATATTCAGAAAACTATTAACTTTATTTTCATAGGACTTACGCAAAAGACGAAATTATACACCATTTGTAGGGGTTGGCCATGTACGGGTTAACGGCCGTTAACCCCTACTTTATGTGGTGGTTATGCGTAATTCCTGTCTCATCTAAAATCTGATTATACAGTAATATCATGTCCGGTTGAGTAATTAGATTTTGCTGGAAGGAAGGCAGCTATGCTGTTTGCGTAGCATTCGGTAGGAAAGGTTTTTTTCTCATTGCCACCTTATTTTATACACGCTCCGATGCTACTAGAAATTATATAATTGCTAAGTTATACCAAATTGAAATGAAACTGCTATAGAATAATATTTCAAGTATAATTGACCGCCGGTAAGCGTAGATAAATATAGATCAATTTAATGAATTTCATCATTGTATGCAACCTCATATAAAACTGGTATTAGTTCATTTGAATATAGATACTTTATTGAATACGAATTTAAAAATTCATGCTATTCAAATCCTTATATTTCTCCTGACTCCTGACTTCTGACTCCTGACTCCTGATTAATTGGAATTTGAATAATAAATTCAGTTCCTTGACCTAGTTGAGAATTACAGAATATTTGACCTCTATGTTTTTGTACTATAATTTCATAACTAATAGAAAGCCCTAAACCAGTTCCTTTTCCTACCTCTTTAGTAGTAAAAAACAGGTCAAATATTTTACCTTTTACCTCTTGAGTAATTCCCAAACCATTATCATAAATTTTAATTAAAACTGTGTCTGGATTATCTAGATTAATTTCTGTAGTAATCGTAATAGTAGGAATAAAAAGTTGATCTGTTTCCAGTTTTTCTTCTAATGCATCGATAGCATTACTAAGCAGGTTCATAAATACCTGATTAATTGGAGCTGCATAACACGGAACTAAAGGTAAATCCCCATAATTTTTAACAATTGTAATCTGAGGAAGTTCTGATTTAAGTTTCAATCTATGTTGCAAAATTAACAGGGTACTATCAATTCCTGTATGGATATCTACTTCTTTCCTTTTAGACTCATCAAGGCGAGAAAATGTTCTTAATGATAATACTAATTGACGAATTCTTTCAGCTCCCATTTTCATAGAATTTATCATCTTAGGCAAATCTTTAATAATAAATTCCAAGTCAATATCTTCTGAAAAATCTTTAATTTCTGGAACAGGGTCAAGATAATGTTGATGATATAATTTCATCAAAGTGAGCAAACTTTGTGCATACTCATCGACATGAATTAGATTGCCAAAAATAAAATTTACAGGATTATTAATTTCATGGGCAATTCCTGCTACTAACTGCCCTAAACTAGCCATTTTTTCAGCCTGAATCATCTGCAGTTGAGTTTGTTTTAACTCCCGCAGAGTTTTTGTTAATTCTTCAGTTTGGGTACGGGTTTTTTCCAGTAATTCAGCTTGTTGTAAAGCAATACCTAACTGCACTCCCACCTGTGCTAACAAATTAATTTCTTCATCTTGCCAATAACGAGGACTAGAATTTTGATAAGCAACCAATAACCCCCAAAGTTTTTCTCCCTGCAAAATTGGCACAAAAGTTTCATTTCTGGGAAGTTTACTGGCATTAGTCAGTTTACTGATTACAGGATTAATTGCTAAAGGAGTCTGAACAATAGGAGTCCATTCATCAATCATCGAATCTGCCACAAACTCCCCACTCCAGTTTGGGTAAAAACGATAAATAGCCACTCTCTCAACTTCTAGTAACTGTCGTACCTCTTGAGTAGTCGTCTGAAAAATTGTATTAATATCCAGAGATTGCCTAATTCTATCAATGGTAATTGACAGTCCCTTTTGTCGTTCTGTGGCTTTTTCCAATTCTGCTGCTTGAGCTTGAACTTGTTTGAAATACTGAGCTTGTTGTAGTGCGACTCCCAACTGACCGCCAATTTGAGCCAATAATTCTACCTCTGCTGCTTCCCACTCACGAGGAGCCGAATTTTGATAAGCTGCCAGCAAACCCCAAAGTTTTTCTCCCTGATAAATAGCTACGATAGCATAAGCTCTTGCTTGATAAAACTCTAATACCTCAATGTAACAGTCACTAAAACCTGCATTATAAATATCGTTGCAGATACAATAAACTTTTTGGGCAAAATTTTCGCCTTTGTTTTCTTGCAAATAGGTATCATTCACATAATTTGGCAAATCTCTAATGGAGCATAGATTAACATTTGCGGAGATTTTGGAATTTTCCGTTTGCTCCTGTATTAACTTCTCCCAACCCTCAGCTACTGATTCAGCGACAAACTCCCCACTCCAATCAGCATGAAAGCGGTAGATAATAACTCTGTCTGCATCCAGTAATTTTTGTACTTGTTGGGTAGTTGTTTGAAAAATTGTCTCAAGATCAAGAGACCGACGAATTTTATCAACAATTGCAGCCAGAGTTTTTTGGCGTTCTGCTGATTTTTCCATTGCTGCAGCTCTTGCTGCTAGTTGTACTGACTGCTCCTGAACCTTCTGAACATACTGAGCTTGTTGTAGAGCTACCCCTAATTGAGTTCCTATTTGAACTAGCAACTCAACTTCATCCTTTTGCCAATAACGGGGACCAGAATTTTGATAAGCTGCCAGCAAACCCCAAAGTTTTTCTCCCAGATAAATCGCAATAATCCCATAAGACCTGGCTTGATAATACTCTAATACCTCAATGTAACAGTCACTAAAACCTGCATTATAGATATCGTTGCAGATACGATAAACTAATCCTTTATTAAAATGCCCGCCATTAGTTTCCTGCAAATAGGTATCAGTATGGGGATTTGCCAAATTTTGGACGGAACATCTACTAACATTTTTGTTGATTTCGGGATTTTCCTTTTGCTCCTGTATTAAAGAATTCCAACCTTTAGCTACTGACTCAGCTACAAACTCCCCACTCCAATCAGCATGAAAGCGGTAGATAGTAACTCTGTCTGCATCCAGTAATTTTTGTACTTGTTGGGTAGTTGTTTGAAAAATTGTCTTAAGATCAAAAGACCGACGAATTTTATCAACAATTGCTACTAGAGTTTTTTGCCTTTCTGCTGATTTTTCCTGCTCTGCTGCTTTTGCTAGTTGTACCGACTGCTCCTGAACTTTCTGAAAATACTCAGCTTGTTGGAGAGCAAATCCCAACTGAGCAGCTATTTGAGCTAGCAAGTCTACTTCATCCTTTTGCCAATGACGAGGAGCCGAATTTTGAAAAGTTGCCAGCAAACCCCAAAGTTTTTCTCCAGGTAAAATTGGCACAAGTGCATAAGCTCTGGCTTCAAATTGTTCTAAAAGTTGAACATAACACTGATCATGACCCACCTGATAAATATCGTCAACGGCGAAAGTTTCATTGTTTGCATACCGCCCCCCCTGATTTTGTTCTAAAAAAGTATCTTTAATTATGGGCTGAACTCCCACTAGGGGAGTCCATCTTTCTGCAAAAGATTCGGCAACAAATTCCCCACTAAAGTCAGGTAAAAACTTATATATTACTACTCGATCTGCTTGCAGTAGTTTTCTGACTTCTTGGGTAGCAGTGGCAAAAATTGTCTCAATTTCTAGGGATAGGCGAATTTTGTCGAATAAATTACCTACAATTTTCTGGCGTTCGGCTAACTTTTCTTTTTCTTTACTTATAGCTAGTTGTGCTGCCTGTTTTTCAACTTGTCTGAGAGCATCATCTTGTTGTAGCGCTACACCAAAATGATCGGCTATTTGTTGGACAAATTCTATTTCGTAGTCTTGCCAATGACGAGGCCCACTGCATTGATGAATGCACAGCAAACCCCAAAGTTCGGGTAATATTTCTGTATCTGCACCTTTGAGTAGAGGCACAACTAGATTGGCGCGCACTTGAAATCGCCCCAAAATTTCTGCATGGCAATCACTTAATCCTGCTTGATAAATGTCTGCCACTGCTTGTATTCTACCTTCTTGATAATGAACAGCGAATTGTTCCCCAAAACAGTGGTCATATACTTTAACTGCTAATGCTGAATTCCACTCTAATCCTACATCTTCAGAAACAAATTCTCCTTCCCAGTCTCTTTCTGGATAAAAACGAAACACTCCCACGCGGTCAGCTTTGAGTAGTTGACGTACTTCTGTGGCAGTAATCTTAAAAATTTCTTCTAAATCTAGTGGGCTACGAATTCTCTTAATTACTCTAGCTAAGGCTTTTTGTTGTTGTACTTGGTAATGTGCTGCTTCTAGAAGGTCTGTATTTTTGATTACTACTCCTAGATTTTGAGCCATTTTATGAGCAAGTTCAATCTCCACATCTTGCCATTGCCGAGGTCTGCTACATTGATGTATACAAAGTAATCCCCACAGTTCAGATTGAGTTAATGTTGTAGCATTTTTGGTGTTATCTACTTTGAGTATGGGAACTACCAAATGAGCTTGTACCTGAAACTCTTGGCAAATTTTGCCCTCTGATTCACTTAATGTTGCTTGCTCAATATCCGTTATAGTCTCAATGTATCCTTCTTTATTGTATGCAGCTAATTCTTTCCCAAAAAGCCAATGTTTTACCCTCACCCCTAAAATGGAATTCCAATCATCTGCTACATCTTCACAAATAAATTCTCCTTGCCAATTTAACTGAGGATAGAAGCGAAGCAATGCTACTCGGTCTGCATTTATTAACTGTCGTATTTCTGTAATCGTAATTTTGAAAATAGTTTCTCGGTCTAGGGATGTTGGAATACGAGCGATCGCTGTTGCTAATTTTTTTTTATATTCTTGATTTTCTACAGACATAATTTATTGATTTTTATTAAAAATTTTATAGATAATGTTTCAGAGCGAGTATCGTTAATATTTGTACCTCATATACCACTGAATCTGTTGTATCTCTACCTCCCGAGCAAATCTCTATGAATTATAGACACTATCTTAATGATTTAGTTATGATGAATCTACATTTTTTGTAGACAATAATTTTAATTTTATTTAACAATTTTTTATATAGAATTGTATGATATAATTTAATAACTGTCAATAGTGTGAGCATCTTGCTCGCACTATTGACAATTACAGCACTTTTGAGGATAGTGAGGTATAGCTTAATACTAATGTCTATTACCTATTCCCTAAATTTTTTGGTAGTCCTGCATGGGTTTTGGTGAAGATATATATTTTTTAATTTCTCCCATACTCCCCATCCCCCCCATCTCCCCAAATTCCCCTCCACGGTCGGGGTTAGGGGTTGGTCCCCATCTGCCCACACACTCTCTACCATTACTATGCACCACCACCAATTTTTTATTGTGGGTATTCAAACAGACATGAGATCAAATCCGGTAGCATTGGTATAATAATATCAGATCAAATCCGTTTAATTAGACATAAAAAAAATCTTCAATCGTCATAACTACGCTCATCTTTGTGATTCTCTCTCCTCCTGACTCGGTCCTCCCCCTCCTGGGTTGGGTTAGGGGTGGGTTGACTCCTCAAGACTTAAGCAATCTATAACTGTTTAACCGGATTTGATATCATTTCCGCTGGGGCGCGTTTGTGTAAAACCAAGGGTGAATATCTACAGGAAATTTACGTTTTTTCAAGCTTTTCAGCCTTCTTCCCTCTTGCTTCTTGCTTCTTGCTTACCTTATTTGATATCATTTCCGCTGGGGCGCGTTTGTGTAAAACCAAGGGTGAATATCTACAGGAAATTTACGTTTTTTTCAAGCTTTTCAGCCTTCTTGCCTCTTCCTTCTTCCTTACCTTCACGCTTACAATACCGATGCTACCAGACATGATATGAGATCATTAATTAGGAGTCAGTCCTCCGGAGTCAAGAGGGAAAATAATTTAGAAAGATTTGCGCTCTGGCGCTCAGATGAAACATTTTTTTTCCGAATTAAGCGGATTTGATATGATATTAGAACGGGAGCAAGATGCTCTATACCATTACAATGCACTATAGCAATCCTAAATAAGTTGTGACAAATCAAAAAGTAGATAAAAAAACTGAAACTTCTACCTGTCCCCTGTTCCCTCTCTTGGTGCGCGTTCCCTCTCTTGGTCAGCATTCCCTTGCGACTGGCATCGTCGCGGGGTCTGACCGCTTGCGTCTGACGCCGACGCGGGGTCGCACCGCTGTTCCCTGTTCCCTAAAAGCGGTAAGATTTTTATACACAAATAAAATAGGACTGCTATACTACCTAAAATTGTAGGGGCAAACGGCCGTTTACCCCCACAGACGATAGAAATTATATTACTCACCAAGTCAAGGTTGAGACCACGGACTCAGTTACAGTGCTTTTCATTTAAGTAGGCTACAAAATTCTTTTGGTGCGCGGGAGTAGGCAGTAGGCAGTAGAGAGCAGACAGTAGGATAATGCTTTGGCCACTGTAGTCTATCTATTTGTATCTATAGAACCCCCGATCGTATCTTTGGACGCGGTATGTGCTTTTGGCTTCCGTCCTCAGCCTGAGGAAGTTGTGGAAATTCAGGAACGAGAATGGGGAAAAAGCGGATGAGACCCCGCGTCGCCCAATAGCAAACCTGGTAGCTTCCCTTGCAGGTAGAAAAATACTCTCATCTCCCCATCTCCCCATCTCCTTCTCTATTTTTAAATAGATCCGTTTAGGGGTTCTATAGGACTTACGTTCCTCAAGGTATTTCCGTCATTGGGACCGAAAGGGTTTGCGGAGCAGTCCGGAACGGAAAGCAATCTCAAGTCCTAGTTTTTCGTACCTCATGCGTAAGTCCTGATCTATTGAAAAGACCATAAAAAGTCTTGACCTGTACCTGGTCGATACCAGAGAATATCAGAGAAGAGATTGCCGTTAAAGTCTCCAGCTATTGGGGTATAAGTACCATTAACTGTAAACCTATTGCTGTCAAAAGTACCGTCGGAATTGAAAGACCATAAAAAGTCTTGACCTGTACCTGGTCGATACCAGAGAACATCTGTGGTACCACTAGCATCAAAGTCTCCAGCTATTGGGGTATAAGTACCATTAACTGTAAACCTATTGCTGTCAAAAGTACCGTCGGAATTGAAAGACCATAAAAAGTCTTGACCTGTACCTGGTCGATACCAGAGAACATCTGTGGTACCACTAGCATCAAAGTCTCCAGCTATTGGGGTATAAGTACCATTAACTGTAAACCTATTGCTGTCAAAAGTACCGTCGGAATTGAAAGACCATAAAAAGTCTTGACCTGTACCTGGTCGATACCAGAGAACATCTGTGGTACCACTAGCATCAAAGTCTCCAGCTATTGGGGTATAAGTACCATTAACTGTAAACCTATTGCTGTCAAAAGTACCGTCGGAATTGAAAGACCATAAAAAGTCTTGACCTGTACCTGGTCGATACCAGAGAACATCTGTGGTGCCACTGCCATCAAAATCTCCCGCTACTGGGGTGTAAGTACCGTTAACTGTAAACCTACTGCTGGTACGATTTCCATCCTTATCAAAGAACCAGATGAAATCCTGGCCTGACCCTGGTCGATACCAGAGAATATCTGAGGTGGAATCACCGTTAAAATCTCCAACTATCGGCGTGTAAGTACCATTGACCGTGAAGCGACTGCTCTCAAAAGAGCCGTCAGAGTTGAAGAACCAAATGAAATCCTGGCCTGGTCCTGGTCGATACCAGAGAATATCAGTATTGTTGTCTCCATTAAAGTCACCTGCAATGGGTTCATATACCCCATTAATTCTGACTGGGGTGCTTGTGTAAGATGGTTCTGATGACGTTGTAGATATCGATATAGTTTCAGTATCTGTATTATTCGATTCGTCAGTCTCCGCAACAGCATCAAAACTGTCAACGAGCATACCAATCTGATAATCTGCGTCCTCATCCCAAGAAAAACCGTCTATAGTAGGTAGGGAAAAACTTTCACTTAGCACTCCGCTATTACTGTTACCAGGCAAACTTTCTATCCAGGTAAAACCAAGCAGATAGTCTTCCTGTGCGTCAATATTAGCATCCTCGGATAAGAAGAAGTCTACCCAGAAACCAGTAGCATCATCGCTGCCAGTATTGTCTACAGAAAAGTCAATATCAATAGAATCACCAGGACTAACTTGTTGCGGAGTTACTTCAAAGACATCACTAGATAGATCGATTTGGTTTTCAAAGGTAGAGAGAATTAGTTCGAGGTTAATATTACCAAAGTCACCATTGAATCCATCCACTGCTATGTTGTAGGTTTCACCTTCAACTACATCAAAGAGAATCTCGCTCTGGAGACCATAATTTACACTATCATCATTACTGTCAATCTCAGTTAAGTTAGAGAGGGAAGAACCTGTATACGCTGCTAGTATTGTATCAAAATCACTACCGCCAGTATTGACGGTTAAAGTACCATCATTAGGAGCTGTCCAACTCCACCACAGGGATGCACCGCCATCATTTCCTGCATGAAGAGGTTCTTCTAACTCTACAGTTGCGTTCTCATTGGTAGCTGTTTCATTAATCTGTGAACCGCTTAAAGAAATCCTGTCAGCAAAATCATCGTTTGCTAGGGTATCAGCCTCCAAAAACAAAGCCAACTCAACATTACCTGCTGCTCCACTAAATCCATCCACTGCAATTTGATAGTTAGTTCCTGCTACTGCTTGGAAAGCAATTTGGCTTTGCAAACCACTACTATCGTCATTGCTAGCAATCTCAGTTAAGTTGGAGACTGATGAACCTGTGTAGGCGGCTAAAATGGTGTCGAAATCGCTGCCAAAGGTATCAATAGTTACTAATCCTGAACTTGGTGCTGTCCAATTCCACCATAGGGAACTACCACCATCATTTCCAGCATGATTTGGTTCTCCAAGTTCTTTGGAAGCGTTGATGCTACTGGTAGTTGCGTTATCGGAAGTACCACTGAGGGTAGCACTGTTGGCAAAATCATTGTTAGATATCTGTGAAGAGATCTGTGATGTTGCTAGTTCTATATCTAAAACGATATTACCCTCAGAACCAGAAAATCCATCAACTGCAATTTTATAATTTGTTCCTCCAACAACTTCAAAAGTCACCAGACTTTGTACTCCCTCACCTCCATCATCGTCACTGGCAACTTCAGTCAGGTTTGACACAGAATCACCTGTATAAATTCCTAATATAGTATCAAAATTACTACCATCAGTTCCGATAGTGACTGTACCAGATGAAGGTGCAGTCCAATCCCACCAAACGGAACTACCGCCAGAGTTTTCAGCATGATTTGGTTCTCCCGATTCTATGGTGGCATTAATATTGTTGCCAGTAGCGCTAGCAGATGAACCACTTAAGGATATACTGTCAGATAAATTATCGTTTTCTACCCCTATTGTTTCTAGTGAGAGGTCAATAGCAATATTGCCTGTAGCTTCCAAATATCCATCTACCGCAAAATGATATGTGGTTCCCCCTACGGCATCGAAGACAATTTCGCTTTGGCGACTACTTCCACTATCGTCGTTGCTATCAACTTCAGTCAAGTTTGAAACTGAAGCACCTATATATGCAGCTAATACAGTATCAAAGTCACTACCGAAAGTATTGACTGTCACTTCCCCAGAAGTAGGAGCTGTCCAACTCCACCAAAGAGAGTTACCTCCACCAACATCAGCGTGATTTGGTTCTCCAGATTGTTCGGTAGCATTAACATTTGTACCAGAGTCGCTGTCTGATGTACCAGACAGGATTTCGCTATCTAGAAAATTATCGTTGTCAAGTCGAGCAGATTCTATCTCTAATGCAGCACCTAGATTAAGTCTGGGTTTAGTAATTCCGTTGCGGTGGTCTGTAATGGGGTCGCCAGAATTAAGCATCCGTTGCAGAATTTGGTCTGGACTTTCATTGGGGAAGGCTTCACTTAAGACCGCAACTGCTCCAGCAACGTGGGGTGCTGCCATTGAAGTTCCAGGAACGTTGAATCCTCCTGCATTTATAAATGCTCCAGGTGCTAGTATGTCTAGAAACTGGGCACTGTTGGAAAACACTGCCACTCGATCTGGTACAACGTCTAAGTCGATATCCCCATAGCTACCTGTGTAGTCATACGTTGCACCAACTGATACCGCACTTTCATAAGCAGCAGGTCTTCCAATTCCATCTGTGTAGCGATTATTTCCAGATGCAACGATGGTGAGGATACCTGCTGATTTGGCTGCTTCAATAGCTAAACCTCTAGCAGAGCTATCATCAGAGAGTGGTTCTGTAAATTTTCCCCCACCAAGACTCATATTGATGGCTTCAATATTGTAAGTGTTTCTGTTATCAATCACCCAGTTAATCGCAGCGATCTGGTTTGATACCCTTGATGTTGATTTCCCCTGTTCATTAAAGGTATCAAAAACATCTAATGCTGCAATATTAGTCCCTGGTGCAACTCCAGCAACAATGGCGCTAACATTCGTTCCATGGCCATCGTTGTCATCTTGACCATCATCATTGCCAAAGTCTTGAGCAAATACTATTCGATCCTCAAGACCAGGAGCATTTGGATTAGCGCCTGTATCAAGAACTGCAACAGTTGTACCTTCCCCTGTATATCCTGCTGCTTCTGCTTCTGGTTGATTGATGATGGGTAGACTTTCTTGTAGAAATGTTTCATCTACTTCCGGAACTGCTGCTCCTAAAACGTCATCATTTTCTAACAGTTCTAGCAGAGGTTCTTCTGACTCAAACCGGACAAAGGAAATTGGCAAATTACCATAATCATCTATAATTTCAAATCCTTCTGGTAAATCAGAGAATACCTCTTCTTTTTTTAGTTCTGCCAGCAATTCTGCTTTGTATTCTAAGATTTCGTCGCTACCTGCCTCTAAACCTTCCTCCACCATTCGAGCTTCTACCAGTGCATCAATTTCACTGCTGTCTAATGAGACTAAAAGTTCTTGGGCCTCACCATTAGCGATCGCTTCTAACACCTCTGGCGATACTTTCTCTTCTGGTTCTAATGAAGCAATACTACTTGGTGTCTCTGTGAATTTTCCTTCTGGTGGAATATTTATGACATCTGTTTCAGATTGTTCTCCATCATCATCTACAGATGTTTTCTCTTCTTTGGGTAAAGTAACATCAGTGGGTTTTTCTGATGAATTCTCAGAAGATTCTTCTTTGGGTAGACCTGTTAACAAATCGGCCTTTTCTGTTCCCAAGTCTTTAAAATCTTCTTGTTCAAACCGACCTACAATTACTGGTTTCTCATCTGTAGAGCTTTGGTCAGTTGAATTTCTGAAGCTGTCAAATGAATTTTAAAAATTTATATTACTTTCTTGTAAAATACCATCAGTATCCTCTTCAACATTTAACAAAGAAAGTAACTTGATACCCTCATCAGAAGCTGAAAATTTATCTAAGGGAATACTACGTTGTTCTCCGACAACAAAATTATAGTTGAGAGGAGATTCTAGTTCATTTAAAGGGCCATATAGTTCTGTTGTTTGTTCCATTTTCCTAAAAATTTAGTAATTGCTAATAGTTTGACTTTTATTTCTAGTTACTTCTAGATTCTGCAATGCCATACTATGGGTTAAATAGCTAGAATGAAGGTCAATGTATCACTTTAAACCGCAAAACTTACGATGAAATTAACTCCTAATATAGCACTATCTTCTTTGGCGTTTGACAATAAATCTGGGTTGTTTGTACAGCATTATGGTAGGAAAAGGCAACAGCTTTCTTATGGAAATAGGCATACAGAGGAATATCAAACGACTTAGAGGTTGTTTGTCAAGAATTATGAAGTGTTTTTACCCCTGAAAAATTGGGTATTTCAGCCTATAAAATCTGGGATAAATCACCAAGTTGTTACAGTTTAAAGCTCAATCATTGTACATTACAAAACTTTATAAACAGTCTCTTAATGCGTAGCGCTATATAAATTTACTTTTCATCTCCAAGCAAATTATCTCTGATTACGGAAAATCATAATTTTTGAATTCTAAATACCCTGAAATTTCAATTTTTTTACTTATTTTTATAATGAGGATAGATATCTAAAATACTGTTATTTATCTTTTTCTTTTGGGTTTAATACCTCACCGTCTACACAGTGTTTACAATTGGTTGGGGTTTGAGTCCCCATTCACTTTTTCCTTTTTCCTTCTTCCTTCTTCCTTCTTCCTTCTTTAATGTGATTTTTATGATTACTTAATTTTTTTCAGTTGAGCAGGTATAAAAGTTATTAATATCTGAATCAAGAAAATTATTTTAGGGTTGGCTCACTGAAAAATACTTGACATTTTCAGTAAAAGAATGTATCGTATTATTAACTTATACAATAGCAGTCCTATTTGTTCGCACTTTAGGGCTGTTTTTTATGTCTTTATACTAAAATAAAAACACTCTAAAATTTATTCTATTTATGCAACTAATATCTCGTAAATCATCTAGATGGTTTATTGTTGGCATGGCAAGCATATTTATATTTTCAATCATGCTCAGATTCTGGCAACTAGGTCGTTTTAATACTCTCGTTTTTGACGAGGTTTATTATGCTAAATTTGCCAATAACTACTTAACTAAAACTGATTTTTTTAATGCCCACCCTCCACTTAGTCAATATATTATTGCTATTAGTATTTGGATAGGCTCTCATCTGCCCTTCGGACAAGAAATAGTGAATAATGAAACAGGTTCTACTTTAGCTCCTTGGACTTATCGATGGATAAATGCTTTAACTGGTTCATTTATTCCAGTAGTAGTAGGAGCGATCGCTTATCAATTAACTAGGCGCCAAAGTTATGGTTTTATTGCAGCTTTACTAATTGCTTTGGATGGATTATTTTTAGTTGAATCCCGCTACGCACTGAATAATATTTATCTAGTAATTTTTGGATTATTAGGTCAGTTCTGCTTAATTATTGCTTTGCAAGATTGGCAATTGAAACAAAAAATTTGGTTGGCTTTAGCCGGAATAAATTTTGGTGCAAGTGCTGCGATAAAATGGAATGGTTTAGGATTTTTACTCAGTATTTATCTACTCTGGATATTTGCCTGGGTCATTGAATTTTTAGCCCCCCCAAAAAAGTCTAATTTTATATCTCCTTTGCGAAATTTAGCTCGACTAAATCTGCTGAAATTTACTTTAAACTTATTTTTTATTCCCATCATAACCTACAGTTTACTCTGGATTCCTCACATTATTCTCAATCCGAAATATGGATTTTGGGAAATGCAAAAACAAATTTTCAGCTATCATCAAAGAATTGGTAGTGGACCAGATACTCATCCTTATTGTGCTCAATGGTTTACTTGGCCATTGATGCTCAGACCTGTGGTTTATTTCTATAAAAATACAGGCTTATTAGATCAACCTGAAGCTTCTTTACCACCATTACCTTCAGATATTGGAAATCCAAAAGTTAATCCGCTAATTTATGATGTTCATGCTATGGGAAATCCCGCTCTTTGGTGGTTATCAGCAGTAGCAATTTTATCTTTAGTGTTAATATTAATTAACTGCATCTGGGATTGGGAAAAAAAACGAAAAGCTAGACGTAATAAAATTTTCATTAAGCCAAAAGTGAAATTTATTCCTGCCTCAGAAATGTGGTTTTTACTATATTTATTATTAAATTGGTTTGCCAATTTTTTACCTTGGTCAAAAGTGACTCGTTGTACTTTTATCTATCATTATATGGGTGCTGCTGTGTTTGCTATTTTGGCACTTGCTTGGTGGCTTGATAAGTGGTTAAATAATAGACAAGTTCATCTCAGAGCAATAGGAGTTACAGTTATTTTTATCATTTTATTTGCTTTTGTTTTTTGGATGCCTATTTATTTGGGATTACCTATATCTCCGCAAAATTGGCAGATGAGGATGTGGTTTCGTTCTTGGATTTGAAGAAGGGAAAAGGCAGAAGGCAGAAGGCAGAAGGCAGAAGGGAAAATTGCTTATGGATAGTCTTCGACACGCCACTCCGCGTCTACAAACCTCAAACAATTTTAAGCACCCCCGTTGACGGTGGGGTATTAAACCTACCACAGAAAAGATAATATTAGATTTTAGGCGCTAAGTTTTAGGTTGCGAATATCAGGAAATTAGTTTCCCAAATTTTATTAGTTATTTGTCATATTATTAGAGCGTGCTTGATATAAACTACCAAATAAATGACTAATATTAATATCAAGTTATTTTGAATACTTATATAGTGTTTTTATTTGAGATATAAATATAAATTGAGGTTTTTTCTAATAAAAAAAGCGCTGTTTTGAGTTTCTTATATCCTGTATATCCTGGTGTTTGTTACTATTTAATGTTGTTTTCCCTCCTTTACCGAAAAATTAAGGTATAAACCCTCTCCATTCATGGATAAAAAAACGGTCGATCTTCGGAGCTTCCCGTAGGGTGGGATGGCGTTAGCTGGTCTCCTCGCCATATCCAATAGACCAAGAGAAGAAAAAAAATCCTTTTAGCCAATCCTCTTCTTTATAAGAATAGATAATTATTAATTATTAATTGTTAATTATTAATTGTTGAATATTCCCTCCATACCTTTTTCATGGCACTTGGCTTCCACATCCCAGATAAAAACACTATAAACTAAGTTATCAATCAAGGGAAAATAGTGGTACTTTGATATTTTTCACCAAAAATTCTTTCCAACCCAGTAGTAGCACAAGAAATGCTTTAAAAAGCTAAAAATAGCTGTTTGCGTAGCATGACTAGGAAAACCTAAATATATCAAAAAATCTTTTAATTAAAGGTAAAAAAATTGCTGTATAAGGTTTTGAGATTATTTTTAATCTATTTTTTTCTAAAGTCTCGATAGAAGAGGAAAGTTTCCACGAATCATCTAGTAGTTCTATATTATCTTCCCACCAATTAAAGGTTAAATCTAACACCTACGACCTACCAAATACGACCTTCTCAAATAAAGCTCTATACACAGGTTGATCTTTAGCTAAAGTAACAATTTCTCTTTCTGATAATACTGGCAAAATATTTTCAGTTAACCAATCATCAGAACTTCGAGAAAATGAACTATGAGCAGAGAAGCGGTTACACATTTCTCTTGCCACTTTCTCTACATCAGAATGGAGAAAAACTTTTCCTCCAACTGTTAAATAATTTGCTAAATCTTCGACTAATTTTGGTTGCACAACTCTGCGTATTTGATGACGTCTCTTAAACCAAGGATCGGGAAATAAAATTGAGACTCTTTGTAATGTTCCTTCTCGCAAAGATTGTAATATTTTTTCCAGAGAGATATTGGCATTACAAAATAAATAGTGCAAATTATTAAAACCCTGTTCATTTAGCAAATTATTAGCCTCTATAACTAATGGTTCCCGAATTTCTAAACCCAGAAAATTCCACTCAGGTTCTGTCTGTGCCATCTGCCATAAAAATTTACCCCGACCACAACCAATATCTAAATGTAATGGTTTATTTAAATCAGAATAAATATTACTAAAATTTGGTAGAGTTACTGACTCTTGATATTTATTAGAGAAAGGATTAACGTGCTGTCTTACTCTGACTCTTGCCAAAATTTACACCTCTATTTTTGCGTTATAATTAAGGTTTGCTGAATCAAGTCTTTTTGCCGGGGTAGGAGACAGGAGACAGGAGACAACCCACCCCTAACCCCTCCGGTGGAGGGGAGAAATGGGAATGAGCGAGGAGGCAGGAGTAAAAGTAATTGTCTCTTGATTTCTCTGCCCAACTATGAGCCTAAAATACGCTCCTTTTTGAGCGTTTTAGACGTGATACCGAGTACTTTTTCCGACCCCAAAAAGGCACTTGTCTTTATATGTCAATACTTTTAGATTTAATCAGTAAGCCCTAATTATACGATAATGATGTAAATTTTTACCACTAATTCAGATAGGGAGTAGTTCATTAATGAATAATGGATAATGGATAATTGATAATTACCTCTGGTTAAAACCGTTATAGAATTGAATATAAGGAAATATTATTTCTTCTCTTGGTCTATTGGATTGAGTAACAATTGTAAGAATGATTTTTCTGCCATATTCAGCCCAAAATACTAGCTTTTTGAGCGTTTTCAACTCAAAAAGACACACTTTTTTCGACCTTAAAAATGCTCAAACCTTTATATCTCAATACTTTAATAATTAATCAGCAAGCCCTAATTATTAATTATTAATTATTATTAATTGTTGAATGCCTATATATTATGAAACTAAATCCATCACAAATAAAAAAAATTGAGAACTTTCTAGAAAAAATTAAAAATGATACTTATCCCGAACCTCCAACCAAACTTCATAATCAAATAACTAAGCAAATGTTTGATGTATGTCTAAAGCAAATATTTTTACCACCAGCAGCCAAAATATTAGATATTGGTTGTGGTCAAGGTGTCGCTTTAGAAATATTTAAAAAACATGGTTTTTTACCAACTGGAATTACTCTAAATAGTGAAGATGTAGCTATTTGCCAACAAAAAGGTTATCAAGTTTATGAAATGGATCAATCTTTTCTAGAATTTGCAGATAACTATTTTGATTTTGTTTGGTGCAGACATTGTTTAGAACATAGTATTTTTCCATATTTTACTTTGCAGGAAATTTATAGAGTTATTAAACCCGAAGGTTATCTATATTTAGAAGTACCTGCTCCTGATACAAGTTGCAAACATCAAACTAATAAAAACCACTACAGTGTATTGGGAAAAACGATGTGGCTAGATTTAATTAAAAGAACAGGGTTTGAAGTTTTACAAGTATTAGATATTCAATTTAATGTGCCTGTAGGTCCAGATATATATTGGGCAATGATTCAGAGGAAAAATAGTTCGACTATAACTTCATAAAATTCTACCAAAATTCTCAATATCCAATCGCAATCTAAATTCTGAACAGCAAGAAATAAAGCTCTCCCTAAATTCTCATAAATTTACTCAAAAATTGATGCTTGACTCTTTTCAAAAAGCGCGAGCTTATGAATCTGAAATCTTCCAATTAATTCGCAAATTTCTACAAAATGGTGACTGTTTTATTGATATTGGCGCTCATATTGGATATTATTCTATTTTAGCTGCAAAAATAGTAGGCATTGAAGGTAAAGTTTTTGCTTTTGAACCAGAATTATCAAATTATCAAAAAATCTTAGAGAATATTAGTCTCAACAATCTAAACAATATTAGCTTATTTAATCTTGCTGTTGGCTCAGAAACGAAACAAACACAACTATTTTTTAATCAAGATAATGATGGCGGTCATGCTTTGTGGGATGTCGGTAAACATCCATTCAATCAAAAAAGTTTGGATAATCAAACAATGCAAAATATTCAACAATCTACACTTGATGATATTTTAAGTCAGCAAAAAGATATTAGTCACATCAAAATGATTAAAATTGATACTGAAGGAGCAGAGCTTGATGTAATTAAAGGAGCAGTAAATACACTTTATCAATATGATGTTCCCTATATTATTTGTGAAATTAATAAATTTGGATTACAACAAATGGGAACTAATGAAACAGAATTGAGAGAATTTATGGAATCCTTAAAATATGAAACTTATTTAATTACCTCAGACGAAATTAATCAGCTAGTTAAGTTACCTATCGGTAAGTATTATCAAACATCCCATGTATTTAACGTTCTATTTACTAAACAAAATAAAATGATAAATCAAGAATCATAATTCAGACTTGAAAATGCACGACTTCTATCTACTTAGGGTTTGCTGAAAAAGTCTTATAAGTGAGGGGAGGAGTCAGGATTCAGGAGTCAGAATTAATGGGAATTATAGGGAAAGAAGCCGAAAGAATTGTCGCTCAATTTTTCTGCCCTTGTCTGCTCAAAATGTTAGTATTTTGCGCAATTCGGAGCTAAAAATTGACACTTTTTTCGCAACAAAAAGGCTAAAACCTTTGTATGTCAATGTTTTAATATTTAATCAGCAAGCCCTAATTATTAGTAAGTATTCAGCTAGCTCGCGGTCAGCTCTTCGGTGCGGAGTGCTGCGCAAACAACTTTTTAATAAATGAACCAAGCATTTGCTTAACTTATACGACATTTTTAAACAAAGAATTGAAGCACAAGAACAGCAAGCTTAAATTTTCTACTAAAATTAATAAGGTTGATAGCTGATAGCTGATAGCTGACTGCTGAATGCTTACAATTATTAATTATTAATTATTAATTATTAATTGAAGATAATACCTCTTGATGAATTAGTGATCGCTCTCTCAAAAAATCTATCCTTTCTGGAAACAAAGCATTCCCATTCGCATAATTTTCAATCCACATCTTACTAATTAAATTTGCATCTTCCGGCAATTCAGCTAATTCCCATCCAGGCATTTCCAACTCAGTCATTAACTGACTAACTTTCGGGTCGTAACTAATAGCAAAACAACGACATTCCTCCGCAGAACCCATAATTAAACTGTGAAAACGCATACCTATTACCATTTCCACACCCCGAAAAACTCCCTTCAAAACTCTAGGGTCTTCTATAGTTAAAATCTTGCTATGATTAGGCAATTTTTGATGAATAGATTCAGCAATTTTTAAATCCTTTATCGGTTGAAAAGGCAACAACAAAATAAACGCTTTAGTTGCCTTTTGAAAAGAAACCAAAGCCTGAGTTAAAATTGCTAAACGTGCCGGAGTAAGTTGTGGGTGAGGTCTCAAACTGACCGCTACTCTTGGCGCAGGTAAATCCCAAAGACCAGGGACAGAGGAACTTTCCAAAGCCCAAACTGGGTCAGGAGCTAAAGTAAAAGGAATCTCCCACTTGGCAACTATTTTTGCCGAATTGGCATCCCTGACACTAACCGCAGTACAACCTTTAAAACATTGCTTTGCCAAAAATTGGGTACTTTGATGATGTAAAGGACCAATACCCTGTGCCCAGGCAATTGTTTTTAAGCCCATTTTTTGAGCAATTCCCATTAGTCCGGCATAATAAAAAGGACTAGCAATACTGGTAGCATCTTGAATCAGACTTCCACCCCCCCAGATAAATACATCCGAACGTTTCATGGCCTGGAGAATAGTAAAAGTATTGAGGCGATCGCCTGCTTCGACTTGATATTGTTTTTGAGTTTCGATGGGGTTGCCAGACAAAACATAAGGTTGAATATTATCGGGCAACGTCTGCAACAAAGATGCTAATAATGCCTCATCCCCACTATTACCTTTTCCGTAGTAACCACACAAAATTGCTCGCATTTGTCTGAGTAGTTTATTCTTTTGATATAACCTTATATAACACCAAAGTTGATACTTAAATTTTCAGATTTTTTGGATATGCACGCTTTATCAATTCCTACTTGGATTATTCATATTTCTAGCGTTATTGAATGGATAGCTGCCATTTGGTTTATTTCTCTCTATGGCAATGTCACTAATAACCGTGCCTGGTATGGTTTATCTTTTGCCATGTTACCTGCATTGGTCAGTGCGATGTGTGCCTGCACTTGGCATTATTTTGATAATGACCCTAATTTAGAATGGTTGGTTACTCTTCAAGCTTCAATGACTTTGTTGGGAAATTTTACTCTATTAGCTGCTGCTTGGTTGATATTTTCTAGTAGTAAAAAGCAAGAAGAAGGTAGCGAGAGTTAATTTTTCGGTACGACACTGAATCTAGACTAGAGACTATGATTTTTTGACAAATTACATATATTCAGAAGTGAGTGATTTTTCAGCACTCCACACCAGATAATCTATAACGTTATAGTTTTGAGAGAGTCTTTAGAATACTGAGAACTGAATCTAGACTAGAGACTATGACTTTTTGACAAATTACATATATTCAGAAGTGAGTGATTTTTCAGCCCTTCAGATTATATATCTGTAACGTTATAGTTTTGAAAATATATATTCAGAGTATTTTGAATACTTACTCCAAAGTACCGACTATCTTTTTTTTGAAAAATTAAATCAACTCAGAAGTGAGATATTTTTGAGCGCTCCAGACTAATAATCTATAACGTTATAGATATCTAGTCTGGAGTGCTGAAAAATATCTCACTTCTGAGTTGATTTAATTTTTCAAAAAAAGATAGTCGGTACTCTGGAGTTAAGTATTCAAAATACTCTGAATATACAGACTTAAAACTATAACGTTATAGTTTTGAAAATATATATTCAGAGTATTTTGAATACTGAATATAATGTATTTTGAATACAGAGCTTTAACTATGGACTACTAGCTACTTACTACAACAAAATTTTTTATACTCCTAAAAATATGATTTCTAAAGATACTCTATTTGCTCTTTCTCTATTTCCTTATTTAGGCTTTCTTTGGTTTCTCACTCGTTCAGGCAAAACACCCCGTTTAGCCTTAATTGGATTTTATGGCACTTTAGTATTTGTAGGCGTAACTATTCCCGCTGGAATTTATGCTAAACAAGTTTATAGTGAAGCCTTAGCAAATATTGATTGGTTACATGGTAGTGCAGAAGTATTTCTAACACTATCTAATATTTTGCTAGTGCTAGGTTTTAGGGAAGCTGTTTTAAAGAAGGAAGAGGAAATAAGGAAATAGAGAAAGAGCAAATAGAGTATCTTTAGAAATCATATTTTTAGGAGTATAAAAAATTTTGTTGTAGTAAGTAGCTAGTAGTCCATAGTTAAAGCTCTGTATTCAAAATACATTATATTCAGTATTCAAAATACTCTGAATATATATTTTCAAAACTATAACGTTATAGATATCTAGTCTGGAGCGCTCAAAAATATCTCACTGCTGAGTTGATTTAATTTTTCAAAAAAAGATAGTAGGTACTCTGGAGTTCAGTATTCAAAATACTCTGAATATACAGACTTAAAACTATAACGTTATAGATATCTAGTCTGGAGTGCTGAAAAATATCTCACTTCTGAGTTGATTTAATTTTTCAAAAAAAGATAGTCGGTACTTTGGAGTAAGTATTCAAAATACTCTGAATATATATTTTCAAAACTATAACGTTATAGATTATTAGTCTGGAGCGCTCAAAAATATCTCACTTCTGAGTTGATTTAATTTTTCAAAAAAAGATAGTCGGTACTCTGGAGTTAAGTATTCAAAATACTCTGAATATACAGACTTAAAACTATAACGTTATAGATATCTAGTCTGGAGTGCTGAAAAATATCTCACT
Source organism: Okeania hirsuta (assembly GCF_003838195.1). Lineage (GTDB taxonomy): Bacteria > Cyanobacteriota > Cyanobacteriia > Cyanobacteriales > Microcoleaceae > Okeania > Okeania hirsuta. The sequence continues at coordinate 41 of NZ_RCBY01000132.1, read as the reverse complement.
TCTGAGTTGATTTAATTTTTCAAAAAAAGATAGTCGGTACT
>NZ_RCBY01000131.1 GCF_003838195.1 Okeania hirsuta | reverse complement strand
ATCCCCATGTAATTTTCCTCCTGTCTCCAGTATAGCTGTCTCCTGTCTCCTTCTTCAATTTGATTGCTCTTTAAGTGATAAATTTCCTAAAGTCAGGAGTCAGAATAAATAGCTTTAATACCATTTATTAGGTCGGAATTTATATTTTTAGTCCAGTGGACATCTCCTATAAAGTCTTTTAATTGCTCTTATTATTTGTAACAATCTTTTTCCAAATTGGTATAACACCCAATTTATTTAATTGAGTGAATTTTATTTAAAAATAGGTTGACCTTTAGGAGATAAAATATTTTACCTTGACTATGTTTCCGAGGGTCGTGAAATCAGCAACTAGGTTGGCAAATTCTGTGGAACCGTCGGCAAAATTTAATCTCATTTCGCTAAGGTTTAAGCCTCCTCCATGGGGTTTCCTGTAGTCGAATACGCCCTCAATGGTTTGGTGTGCCGTTCTGCCAAAAGACTGTTCCCGCTTCCGGACTGGTTACCCATTGCCAAGTCCCCTCTGTTGCTGTGTCATTTGCACCTAACCATCCACCTGCTTGTGCAGAGAAATGCTCTGTGGGTATACCGATGTTGGAAATAATAAAGTTGTGTTCTGCTTCAGAGGTGATGGTTATCAGATATCTCTGCCAACCATTATAAGAGCGAGTTTCAGCACTAGCTTTTGCTTGGTTCCAAGTATATTCACCTGGAACATATTCGTAGTAGTGACCTGTATCGGAGTTGAAAAAGACGCTAGCGCTTGCTGGTTTGTTTATTGCTAAAGCGATAGTTGTTGCTCCTAGGCAAGCTATGGATAGTTTTTTTATGGAAATCATAGAGTTGTTTTATCCTATTTACTGACAATGATTTGAGGTAGGGGTTCTTGTCTTGACAGATATTTGCTTCTAAGGTTTTGACACGATCGCTCTTTAATGAATCACCAATTGTATTATTTTGTATTATTGCGACATACGCAATAAAAGAGAGAATGATCGCTCTTTAATGAATCACCAATTTTGAAATCTTTTTGTATTATTTTGTATTATTGCGACATACGCAATAAAAGAGAGAATGATCGCTCTTTAATGAATCACCAATTTTGAAATCTTTTTGTATTATTTTGTATTATTGCGACATACGCAATAATCGACAAAAGTATTTTTAAACCTTGTCGATCATCGACAATATTCATTACAAGGATCGTGTAATATGGTTTATGTTGTAAAAATTTCTGTCAAAAACCTTTTTGTTTGCTGAACAATATCCTTCTCAAATTTTTATCTGTATAACTCAAATATATGCAACTAAAATCACAGGTGCATTGGATTCAACATCCAGATGGTTATTAGATATTACGAAATTCTGAATATCCGACCTTTATTCAAGTAGATAATTTTCATAACCATCTGAGGCAATGGCAGATATTGCAATAGCAGCTATTGCTTCAGATGGTTATTAGATATTACGAAATTCTGAATATCCGACCTTTATTCAAGTAGATAATTTTCATAAAAATGTGATTTTTCAGTTAGGTAAAAAACCGATAACTACTATTGCTAATAAATACGATTTAACTGATAAAAATATTCAACAACTGTTACAATAAACATCTATAACGGATATGTTGTCAGATATTAAACTACCTCCAAAAACGTTTTATGTGTAGCGAATATTATTTTTAAAAGTATTTTATATAAAATTGTTATTTTACTATCTCGTCTCACTCAATTTTCAGTTTTTGTGAAATTTTAGCATTATTTTTCGTATTTTATATAACTAGATAAAATTTAACTTTGCCAAACTACAAGAGAAAGAAGGAAGATGTTTTTTAGTAGAAGTTCCGATCTACTTACAACCTTTAGGTATTTAATAATTGCTGATAGCTGAGATAATAATTGCTTGATTTATTACCTTCTTTTTTCTTCCATCCCCTTTTTTCTTACGTGTTAATGGTAGTTATATCATGTCCGCACTGTATCGTTTGTGTAAAACCAAGGGTGAATATTTACAGGAAATTTACGTTTTTCCAAGCTTTTAAGCCTTCTTCCCTCTTCCTTCTTCCTTCTTCCTTACTTTCACGCTTACAATACCGATGCTACCGGACATGATATTAAACATTTTTTGGTAGGAAATAATGCTTCAAAGTCAGTCTAGACAAGGGAATTACGTCGATGCCTTAAAAATGGCTAGAACCCGTGCTTATTCAGGATTTATACCTTTTTGACATCAAAGCCTCTGCCCATCTATATTTGAGCCTATTTTCTGGCTTGATTTTGTGTAAGTCCCATTAAGAATTACCATGACTAAAAGGTAAATCCTCATTAATTCTCTCCATTTCTAGCTGTTCCATTTCATTCACTTGCCCAATGTAGGACAAGAAGATTTTTGACAAACGATTATGATAAAATTTGTGCATACTATGGTTAGGTGTTGCTGGAAAACCACGCCGTTTTTTATGACGCCCACCAGCACCAGGGTCAAAAGTCTTAATACCATGGTTGATCGCCCATTCTATCGGAGCATAATAACAAGCATCAAAATGTAAACAATCTATTTCGTAAGTGCTGCCCCAATAACGACCGTAAAGGCGATCGCCCTTAGTAATACAAAACGACATTCCTACAGGGAAGCGGTCGTCCTCCTCACTGTAACCTGCCACAAATAATACTCGATGGCGAAAGTCGTGATGTAATTGTTCAAAAAATCGCTTCGTCAAATATTTACTACCCCACCAACCAAATTTATCGCAGGTACTCTCGTAAAAACTGTACATCTTAGAAAACAGAGCTTTCGGTATTTCATCCCCAGTGAAAGTCTGCATTTGTAAACCAGCTTTTCCTACTGCTTTACGTTCCCGCTTAATATTACGACGTTGATTAGCATTAAATACTTTGAGATAGTCATCAAAAGTTTGATAACCTTGATTCTGCCAAATGTAACTATGGTGTAGCCAACTGTTAAAACCATTACGTTGCAGTACAGGATGCCATTCTGGATCGACATAGAGAAAATGACATCCAGAAATATGATGGCGATCGCAAAAATGATCGATTTCCCTGACCATCAAAGCTGTCATTTCATCCTCATCCTCCCCAGGCGATATTAAAAATCTATATCCCTCAGCAGGAGTAAAAGGCGACATTCCCAATAACTTCGGGTAATATTCAATACCTAAGCGGTAAGCTATCTCGGCCCATTGATGGTCAAAAACAAATTCACCTTGACTGTGTCCCTTGATATAAAGTGGAGCTGCTGCTATTAGTTGTCTATCTCGCCATACTGTTAAATGTTGCGGTAGCCATCCACTTCTACCACCCACACTACCAGAAGTTTCCATATTATGCAGCCAGTCCCATTCTAGGAAGGGAGTTTTTAAAGGTTGGGCCAGAGCATCCCATTCTGGTTTAGGGACTTCAGCAATTTTGCCAATCCAGGCTAGAGAATATTGAGGTTTAGGCTGTTGAATCATGTTTAACTCTTTATTGGCGTATCCGATATCTAAGTTAATCTATTCTCAACTTATTGTGCATTTGTTGGCCGTGCTTGAAGAAGTAGTTAGATAGGGGAGCCGCCGATAGGGCGATTTACAGGAGAATGCGGTGATATCATGTCCGGTAGCATCGGTTTCAACAATTAATAATTAATAATTACCTCTCCTTTAAAAGAAGAGGATTGACTCAAAGGAAAATTTTTCTTTTTATCCCCTTAAAGGAGGAAGCTTTAAACCACAATTTTTCGGTAATTAGATAAAAAGAGTGGGGAGTGGGGGAGAAACTGAAAGACATCCTTACTACTCCTTTACAACCAAAATTTATTGTAAAACACCAAAAAACGTACTGCTATAAAGCTAATTTGAAATAGAAGAAATAGGAAAATAACTATTTACCTACTTTACTAACTAATAATTTGTTCTCTTACCCAATTCCGAAAAGTTTTCATGGTTTGATTTATACCCATATTTTGACAGCGAATACTATATTCTGGAATTACTTCAGTTAAGGGTAAATCTGGAAAATTAGGGCTAATTTCTGATTCTATATATTTGTTATTTTCTAAAACATAAATTTGTAATTTTCCTTTTTCAAATCGCCAAAGTTCCCCTACTCCTAAATTGGCATAAATATTCAGATGAGTACGAGAAGTTATATATATTTCTAAAGCTAAATCAGGCGGTGGATCGATAGTTAAATCTAGGCGTTCTTTCCCACGAACTTTAGCTTCATTTTCAATATAAAAACAATTGTCTGGTTCTATTCCTTTTGCCATTTGTTCATTTTTGAAAGTTGTGGAACCTAGAGTTAAAAATTTTCTGTCTAGTTCTTCTAGGAGTGCTTTTATTAAGTCACTAATAACTTCTTTGCTAAGTTCGTGTTCTGGTAATGGAGTAATAATTTCTAAAGTGTTATTTGCATAAGCTATTCGAGAAGCGCGACTTTCTCCTAAGTCTGTGATAATTTCTTCAAATTCTTGCCAGCTTACATCTTTTAACAACACTTTTTGCCCTGGTGGTATGGTTAATCTTTTGAGTTCTAGCAGCATTTTTTTCCTTTAATATATGATGACATATTGAAATGCAGTATTGTACTTTATTATATAAGCTGAATTATTGATTGATAACAACAAACAAGAAAAACTTACATAGATTTTTAGTCTAGTAATTTATTGTCAAAAATAAACACTTTGTAGGTAAGCATTTCCTGCGGACTGCTGCGCAAACAGCTATTAGCTGTCAGCTATCAGCAACAAGACTCTATCTTTAAGGACAGTGTTTCAATTAACAACTTACTTTAAGGGTAAAGGAGGCAACTTTTTTAGTAAGACAGTTAATACAGCTTTGACCCTAAGACCCTAAACTAAAAGCACAATAGCTGATAGCTGATGGCTGACGGCTGAATGCTTACCTTTATAGTTTTATTTATCTTCTTTACCATCACAAAGGAATAAGATTAACTCCTCCCATGAATAGCGAGAACAAAAATACTGATATAAGAAAAATTAAAACGCCTATTCTGCGTAAAGTTGAATCATCTAAATCTCCTTGATGAAGAGTACAGCCGATGTAAATATCTCTTGCTTTATTAATGCTACCAATTTGATTAGAATTATCGCCAGCATTTTGATTAATTTCAGACATTATTTATGCTAACTATCTACATAGTAATATCGCCTGCTGAACCAATTTGACCAATTTATTTTGCATTATCTCCTGCTGTTTGATTAAAATTTCCTGTCTGTTCAACATTGACGTTTGTGGAAGTAGGATTATTTTCTTCCATTAATTTTTTTACTTGTTTTCCTAGGATTTCATCAGCGTCCAGTATTTTTTTCAATTGTCGCCTAAAAGCTGCTTCTGCATCTTTGTCATTACCTTCTTTAGCAAAGTCTTCTACTGCTTCCTTAGCTGCTTCTTTAGACTCTATTTTTGGCGATAATTTTTCCCAAATAGCCTTTGCTCTTTGCCATGTATCCTTACCTACTTCTTGCAAAAGCCCTTCACTTACTTTTTCACTTCCTTTAATTCAGTATGGCAATAAGGCAGGCAAAAGTGTTACTAATTCTGCTGTATCTACTATAGAAAGTCTTTAATTTATCAATAAATTTTTCATGTTTAAGTATAACACATAAAATTAAGTATTTTACCGAATAATCAAGGTTGAAAGCAACTTCAATTAAGGGAAAAAAATAATTTTTTATCCTTAAGGATCAATCTTAATTCATTTTAAGAAGAGGTAATTGTTAATTATTAATTGTTGAACTCTACTCCTCTTCTAGCTGCTACCTGAAAATAAGTATTCAACTGAACATGATATAGCAAGGAATGAGTTAGTTAGGACTTATGTTGATGATGAACCGTAATATCAAATCCGGTTAAACAGTTATAGATTCGTTAAGTAAGGAGGAGTCAGGAGCACCGAGTCAGGAGGAGAGAGAATCACAAAGATGTAGTAGTTATGACGATTGAAGAATTTTTTTATGTCCAATTAAACGGATTTGATATAAGACAGAAAAATACTTTTCCCACTCTTGCCTGTTGCCTGCTATATAGCACTACGCAAATAGGTTAGGACATTTATAAATGCTCAAAGTTAGTCGATTACTTCTGACTTCTGACTTGCGCGTAGCGCTACATTACCCAGGAACGCACCATATTTTAATCGTCTTATCATTACTCCCACTCGCTAAACTCTTACCATCCCGACTAAAAATCACCGAAAATACATCACTTGAATGACCCTTAAGAGTTTCCAACAATTCTCCGGTGACAACATCCCATAAATTAATAATCCCATTACGATACCCACCCACAACAATTTTTCCATCCGGACTAAACGCAACAGACAAAACATCGCTCATACCATATTTCAAATTTTGTATAGGTGTCGAAATAAGCTCCCCTCCATAAACCTGCCATAACTTAATCGTGCCATCCCTACTACCACTAGCTAATGTGCCACCATCTGGACTGAAAACAAGCGATCGCACCCAGTCAGAATGGCCCTTAATTGTAAACAGCTCCTTCGCCTTCTGAAAATCCCATATTTTAATTGTTTGGTCGCGACCTCCACTTGCCAATATCCGACCATCTTTATTGAAAGCAACACTATAAACCCGGTCTTCGTGACCAACCAGAGTAAACCACCGCCTTGCTTTCTGCAAATTCCACACTTCAATTGCCTTATCTCTCCCCCCACTTGCCAATACCTGACCATCTGGACTAAATGTCACTGCATCCACCCAGTCAGAGTGACCGATGAGAGTAAACCAGCGTTTGCCTTTCTTCATATCCCAAATTTCAATAGTCTTATCCCGACTCCCACTCGCTAACATTTCTCCATTTTCACTAAATGCCACAGTTTGTACTGAGTCGCCATGACCAGTCAGGGTATACCAACGTCTACCTTTGTTCACATCCCAAATTTCAATAGTCTTATCCCGACTCCCACTAGCTAAAATTTCTCCATTCGGACTAAATGCTACTGAATTTACCGAGTCAAAATGTCCGGTCAGGGTCGATACACATTTCCAAGTTGACCTTTGTGGTTGAGGAATAATTGTCGGTTGGATAACATGAGGCGGTGCAGTTATAGAATTTTTTGTTTGTCTAATGGGTGTATATGTAGATATTGGCGCTCTGGTGGGGGTAGGAGATGGTGTTGGTCTTCTGGTTGGGGATGGTGTGGGTGGAGAAATATTAGGGAGAGTAGGGAGTTTCTGTTCTGAGTTTAATTCTTTCATTACCTCAGCAGCAGACTGATAACGCATTTTGGGGTTAGTTGCCAGCATTTTATCAAGAATTCTGCCTAACATACTATTAATAGACTGATTCAAATAATCTCGCCACACCCATTTATCTTTCATTACATCAAATAGATCGAAAGGAGATACTTGAGTTAATAAATGAATACAAGTCACCCCCAAACTATAGATATCGCTAGCAAAAATAGCATGACCTCTTACTTGTTCTGGAGCGACATATTCCGGACTGCCAATTATTGTTCCAGGTTGCATTAAAGCAGTTCCAGTAATAACTTTAGCTGCACCAAAATCAACTAATACTAATCGATTTGTATTAGTTGATTTTGGTGCAGCTAAAGTTATTACTGGGACTGCCAATTATTGTTCCAGGTTGCATTAAAGCAGTTCCAGTAATAACTTTAGCTGCACCAAAATCAACTAATACTAATCGATTTGTATTAGTCATCCATCCTGTAGTTTGTGGTAGAAAATTACGACGAATAATATTTTCTGGTTTGAGATCCCGATGAATTACTTTATGTTCGTGAATAAACTGTAAAACTGGTAATAATTCATTCAATATTTGTTTGATTTGACCGTCGTTAAAAGGACCTATTTTTGTTGACTCTTGAGCAAGATTAGAACCATCAATAAATTCCTGTACTAAATATTGATTATTATCCTGTTCAAAGTGAGCTAATAATTCTGGAATTTGTGGATGTTGACCAAGTTCATCTAATCTAATTGCTTCTTGTTGAAATAACTCGGCAGCTTTTTTTGGGTCGCCAGTATTTTGAGGTAAAAATTGTTTAATTACACAAGGAGGGTGAGAAGGTTTATCTTCATCTACAGCGAAAAAAGTCCTACCAAAACCATTAGCAGCAGTGGAATAGTAATGTTTCACTGCTGCTAATGGTTTTGGTAGGACTTTTTTCTGGATTAAATTGCACAATTTTTGAGGTAAAAATTGTTTAATTACACAAGGAGGGTGAGAAGGTTTATCTTCATCTACAGCGAAAAAAGTCCTACCAAAGCCACCCCTACCTATAGGTTTCATAGGGCGATATCTTTCTCTCAGCAGCAATTTTGCTCCACAAGCTAGACAATATAATGTTTCTTCAGGATTTTGAGGATTTGGGCATTGAGGATTTAAACAGTAGCTCATTATAAGTATTAAAAAGATTCGGCAACTATAGAGCTACGCGCAAGTTAGAAGTCAGAAGTCAGAAGTTATCCTTGACTGAATTTGAGTGTTTATAATTGTCCTAAACTATTTGCGTAGTGCTATATCTCTATATTAATTCTTCCCTTGGACAGAGTGTAAATAGCCTAAATTGAACTATAAGTCTGGTATTACTGAACTTATTCCGAATTTATGTCTAATAATAATTATGTCAAATGTTAATTTAACTGATGATATTCAGGTTTCTCAGCCTTCTCAGCAAGTTCCATTATGGGCAAAAGCGATCGCTTTATTGGCTCTTTTGAATCTTACTCTAGGACTATTTAATATTAGTTATGTGTCGTTACGGGACATTTATTTTAGGTATTTGCCTGCTGTTGTTAGAGTTTATGACCCAATCAAAGGTATAGAACCTAATATTCAGACGGATAATTATCTTGTTACTGTGAATCAATTGGTGGCACAACTACCAGAAAAAGGACTCCTAGACCCAACTACAAAAGATTTATTAACTTCTTGACGCAGTAAGAGTGTGGCCTTAATAGAAGATGACCCATTTATAGCAGGTAATAAGTTTGCCACTTTTGCCAAAATTCAACGACGAATGCGTAAACGAGTGAGGATTGAATCTACAAGAAAAGCTTTTGTAACTTTCTGGAGTATCGATTATTTAATGTCAAAAAATGTTACTCAGGAAATAGATTTTTTTGAGAATAAAATTAGTCCTTTAAAGGGAACTTTTTGACAGTTTAGCTAAACAATTTCAAGATGCTTTACGTCAAGAACTTCAGGATGAAGCAACATTGCATGAACTGCAGTCTTTACTGTCTGATTTATTGGAATAAATGAAGTTAAATTATATTCAAAATTCTCAGAAACGAACACCAAAACAAATGATCGATGAAATGGCATAAATTGAACAGGTTGCTGAAAATATTCAAGATGAGAAAGAGTAAATTTTTTGTGGAAAAATAACATAATAATTTCCTGCGTAATGCTGCGTAAACAGCTATCAGTAACAAGAATCTCTCATATAGACAGTGTTTAAATTAAAAAATACTTTAAGGAAAAGGGATGCAACTTTTATAGTAAGAAAATTAATAATGTCTGTTGTTAAAACATAAGGTTTATTCTCAAAACCGGGTTCCTTTTGACCCGAACATTCATCCTTTTTGAGATGCTGCTACTCCAGTTCAATTGGGTTCATTTTTGAGCAATACCTCCACACTATGGAAAAATGGTTAATGGCTAAGGAGAAATTGAATCCTTAATCAATTAATTAATTAATTAACAGAAAAAACCTATGCTTACTTACAATTTCAACTCCAATAAAGTGCGTGTTATTTTTGGAGACGGTGACGAACCTTATTTTGTTGTGGAAGATATTTGTGATATTTTAAAAATACCTGATGGTAGGTTGAGCGATGAGGACAAAATTACGCAAAAATATACGACGAACAAGAAATTATTGTTACTTCCGAATTTGGGCTATATGAGTTAATAATGAATTCCTTAGGAGAGAAGGAATTTAAGCGCTGGATACTGAGGGAAATTTTACCGACTATCAGAGAAACTGCTATGGTTAAAAGCTACCCTTCTAGAGAGATGATTTATGCACTAGCAATACTGAAGGAAGTTACTTACAGCGAAAGAGATGACAAAGCTTATTTCACTTTTAACGCTACAGCGAAATTATGTGGTACTGGAAACTCGGGATTAAAAAAAGATTTACAAGATAAGATTTATCAACTTCTTGGTTGGTATACAAAAGCAGATTTAGCGAGCAGAGATAAGTGGATCAAAGGTCATACAAAGTTTTCAGACGTAATAATAGCCAAAATCATTGAATATTATGCTTTTGAAGCTCCTGAGTCCAACGACAGAGTAAAAGATACTTTCAAAGCATTTGCTCCCATAGGTATCCGCAACTGGGCAAAAGAAGCAGTGCAGTATGTTGAAAAAGAACCTACTGATAATAACCCCAAGGAAATTTTAGCTTCTATAGATGAGAAGTTGAGTGTGATTCAACAAACTGTTCAGGAGTTAAGTCAACAATTCCCTGTGTCCGACGATGGAGAACAATAAGAATAAATAAATTTTAGGGTTGTAGATGTCTACACCCTACCAAAGTTGTCAATTTTTATTTGAGTTTTTGTCAGAGCCTTTAAGACTTTATAATATTAAAAAGGGCGAACGATGGGACTCGAACCCACGAATGGTGGAACCACAAACCACTGCCTTAACCACTTGGCCACGCTCGCCATACATATTTTTCTTACAGTAAACTACTATAGCATTACTAAATTATATTTGTAAACCCCCTAGACAAAAATCTAAAATCTAAAACCAACCCCTCAATGAGTTATTGTGTTAACCCTCAATGTCCCAATCCTGAAAATCCAGATACAGCAAGCTCTTGCCAGAGTTGCCGATCGCCCCTACTCCTCCACAGACGCTATCGTCTTCTGAAAAAAGTTGGTCAGGGAGGTTTTGGCAAAACATTTTTGGGCGTAGATGAAAAACATCCTCTGAAGCTCCCATGTATTCTCAAGCAACTTTCATGTCCTACCCAAGACCCCGAAAGTCATCACACAACAGCAAGATTATTTCGGCGAGAGGTGATGCGGTTAGTACAGTTGGGGCAACATCCACAAATTCCTTTATTGTTAGCTCACTTCCAACACAATCAAAATTTGTATTTGGTGCAGGAATATATTCAGGGTTTGACACTGAAGCAAGAATTACAACAACAGGGGGTATTTAACGAAGAACAAATATGGCAATTTTTGCGAAGTTTACTGCCAGTATTGCAGTTTATTCATCAACATCAAATTATTCATCGGGATATAAAACCAGAAAATATTATTCGTCGTATTTCTCCACCTATTAACTATCAAAAACCACCCCACCTACCTGGAGAAAATCAACTGGAAAAATTAGGAAAAGTGGGGGAAATTGTATTAATTGATTTTGGCGTAGCGAAGTTGCTGACGGGTACTGCTTTAATTCGCACTGGTACCATTATTGGTAGTCCAGAATATATGGCACCGGAGCAAACCAGAGGGAAAGCATTGCCAGCAAGTGACTTATTTAGTTTGGGCGTAACTTGCATTCATTTACTGACGGATGTTGCACCGTGGGATATGTTCGATGTCATCAATGACTGTTGGAGATGGCGAGATTTTTTGCCTAGTGGGGGTAGTGTGAGTCAAAGTCTGGGCAATATATTAGATAAATTATTGCAAAATTCTGTGAGTCAACGCTATCAGACAGCGGAACAAGTTTTGGAGGTGTTGGAGTCTAGGTCTAATATTGTTAGGCGACCTGTGAAAAATGTTGAGTCTTTGGCGTTAGTAAATCAAAAGTTGTCTGTGTTGCCATCGGTCCGGAGTTTGGTAGGAAGGTTTATTCCCCAAGTTATGGCACTCGATGAAAATCAGTTAATTTCAGCAGTGGGGGTAAAGTATAGGAAATTGCAGTATTTGTTGGCAGTGCAAAAGTGGCGGGAAGCAGATATGGAAACCTGGGGAGTTTTATGTGATGCTTTGGGGAAGAGGAGAAAAAGTTATTTGTTTAGGGATGATATTGATAATTTGCCTTGTGAAGATTTGCTGACTATTGATTGCCTCTGGGTGAAGTATAGTCAGGGGAAGTTTGGGTTTAGCGTGCAAAAACAGATTTATGAAAGTGTGGATAAAGATTATGGAGAGTTTTGTAGTCAGGTAGGTTGGTTGACTTATAATTTGCATTTTCGCGATCGCGGATTTAAGTTTAGAAGTTGGGCACCAGTTGGTCATTTACCTTCACGAATTTGGGCAGGAGGTCAAAAATGGTGGAGTCATGCTGAGGGGATGGCGAAAAAGTTGGATAAGTGTGCTGTTAGGTAGTAGGTATTAGGTTTTAGCTGAAAGTGTGGGATAGATAATTCAAGTCACGCCACTTCTAGGGTGCGATCGCCGTTGTCAATAATTATTAAAACAACCTGTTCAGTAGTCTCTACAAATATTTTGTATCTCCTCATCCTGATTTTGAGTAACAATATAATCCCTCAACCATTGACAACCCAACTCCATAAAATCTTCAATATCCAAAGTCAAATTCCATAGCTTAACTGTACCATCTTCACTAGCAGAAGCTAGTAACTTACCATCTGGACTAAAACTAATACTAAAAACCCGACCCAGATGACCCTCAAGAGTTTGCACCTCAGTACTATCCGCCACATTCCACAAAATCACTTTTCTATCAAAACCAGCAGAAGCAACTATTTTACCATCCGGACTAAAATCAATATCTCTCACCCAACTTCCATGACCTTCGAGAGTTCGCACCTCAGTACCATCCGCCACATTCCATAACTTCACAGCAGCATCACCACCACTGGAAGCAAGTAACTTGCCATCTGGGCTAAAACTAACAGCAACCAAGTTAAGATTACCCCGATCCAAAACTTTCAACATCCTGCCATCTTCGACACTCCACAAAATTACCCGATGGTCAAAACCAGCAGAAGCTAAAACTTCACCATCCGGACTGAAACTGACACTCCTAACTGAGCGGAGATGACCCTTAAGACTTTGCAAAAATACTTGATCAGTGAGTCGCCATAATTTTACAGTACGGTCATCGCCAGCAGAAGCTAAAATCTTTCCATCCGGACTGAAACTAACAGCATAAACAGACCTACTATGACCCTTAAAGGTCTGTACTAGAGTACCATTTTTCACATTCCACAGTCTAACTGTATTATCGAGACTAGCAGAAGCTAAAAATTTACCATCCGGACTGAAGCTAACATGAAAGACATCTCCACTGTGACCTTTGAGAACTATCAGTAAAGTACCATCTGCCACATTCCATAGTTTGATAGTATTGTCAGTATCAGCAGAAGCCAGAATTTTGCCATTAGGACTGAAACTGACAATACTATCAGTAAAGTACCATCTGCCACATTCCATAGTTTGATAGTATTGTCAGTATCAGCAGAAGCCAGAATTTTGCCATTAGGACTGAAACTGACAACTGATACATCACCTTGATTATTTGTAAAAGTTCTTGGTTCTGTACCTTCTAGACCTTCTACATTCCACAACCTAACAGTATGGTCGCTACCAGTAGAAACTATCATCTTACCATCAGGACTAAAAGTAACACTCCTAATTATGCCAACATGACCTCGGAAAATTTGTGGTTCAATTCCCTTTTCCTCCAAATTCCAGAGTTTCACCAAACCATCTTCAGCAGAAGAAACCAGAGTTTTACCATCAGGACTAAAACTGACACCCCAGACTGTACCACGGTGACCTCTGGGGGTAGGAGTTTTAATTTCAATACCATTTTCAACATCCCACAACTTAATGGTTTTGTCAGCACTACTGGAAGCTAAAGTTTTACCATCAGGGCTAAAAGTAACAACCCTTACCTCGTCTCTATGACCCTTAAGAGTTTTGAGCAAACTACCATCTTCAACTTTCCAGAGTTTAATTTTATTGTCAAAACTAGTAGAAGCAACTATAGTACCGTCTGGACTAAAACTGACATGAGTAACTGCATAATAACGACCATTGGGAGTACGATGAGCGGGAATTTTTCTGACCAAAGTACCATCTTTGACATTCCAGAATTTTACCCAACCTCTTGAACCACAAGAAACCAGGAGTTCCCCATCTGGACTGAAACTGACGCTTCTCACCCAAGTGTTATTGTGGGCGAGGATGGTTTTCAGTAGAGTACCGTTGTCCACATTCCACAGTTTTATAGTACCGTCTCTGCTAGCAGATGCTAAAGTTTTGCTATCTGGACTGAAACTAACTCCTGAGATATGGTCTCTATGGTCTTTGAGAGTTTTTAGCAGTTTGCCTTGAATATTCCATAGCTTTATTGTTTTATCCTCACTACCAGAAGCAATAATTTTGCCATTGGGGCTGAAATTCACTCTTGTCACCCTGTCGAGATGCCCTTGAAGGCGATTTTGCTCTCTAATACCAGAAACTACAAATCTTAATGTATTCAAGACTTCTGTACGTCTATCTAATCTAACTGGGGCTGATTTTTCTAACTGTTGCAGTTGTTTTCCTACTTTTAATGCTGACAGTAACGCATCAAATGGACTGATGTTATTATAGACTTCTTTTGCAGAAAAACTTTCTAGAGATATACTAGCTTCTGCTAATTCTCGGTTAGCTCGTTTTACTTGTAACCCCACTACTGTTGCTGCTAATAGTGAGATAATTAAAATTACAGTGCCGACACTTACTATTCGTTTAGATTTTTGTTGAGCTTGGATTAAAGTTTTATTGGCTTCAGCTAGGATAATACTTTCTTGTTCTTTGATATCTAATATTTGTTTTACTTTCAACTTTTCCAGTTCTTGACTAGAGCCTAAAAAGTAATAATCAACCTCACTAAGACTATGATTTCTAGACCAAGATAGAGCTTTTTGTAATAATTCACCTTTCAAAAGTTGAGACTCGTCTTGATAGTTAGAAGCAACCCAAGCATTCAAATTTTCAGCATAGGGACGCAGTTGCTCTAATTGTCTTTCTAACCATTTATGAGAAAAAATATGTTGATAAATTTTGTTATAAATTCTGAGTTTTCCTTGTTCCTGAACTACTAATCCTGATAACCTTAATTCTGTTTGTTCAACACTGCCATTTGCCACAATTTCTCCCTGTTGTAAAATTTGTTGATAGATGCCCAATATTTGACCTATGCAGCGCTTATTTTTAAGCAGGCGATCACGAATTGTCCTGAGATGAGGTGGTTCATCTTGAGCTTCCCAGTTATTAATAATTCTGGTTTGAACTAATTGTTGAATTGACCTATAGTTTGTCATACCATCGGCTAAATTTTGTACAACTAACTGACATAATTTTTGAGAGAGAAAAGGTTGTCCGCCAGACCAGTTTAATATTTCTTTGAGAGCTTCCTGGGGATTATTTACTTTTTCCTCTAATCCTAAAGCTAAAGGTTTTGCTTCTTGAAACTCAAATCCATGTAGTTCAATTGCCTTACCAATATTAAAAGGTGTTTGAGTTTTATCTGTGATTAAATCACTGGGAGTTGCTACTCCTAACAGAGCAAAAGTAAGACGTTTATATTTAGGTTCAAAAACTCGTTGATTATAAAAATATCTAATTAAGGCAAAAAAATCATCTAAGGAAAAATTATGACTTCTGACCAGATCAATTTCGTCTATAAAAATCACGATATTTTGCTCAATTATTTCTAACAAAACTTCTTCTATGAACAAACTCAAACGTTGTACTGGAGAAAGCAAATCTCTTCTTTCCCGCCACCAACTTCGCCACTGAAATTTCTTCGTAAGCTGACAACTACTAACTAAAGATTGAACAATTCCTGCATACCATTTTTCCGGATTTACATCCTCTTTGCCAATTCCTGTAAGGTCAACAAAAGCACATAATATTCCTTCAGCTTGTAGCTTATTCATTGTTCTGACTCGCAAACTAGACTTACCCATTTGTCGCGAGTTCAATACATAACAAAATTCTCCAGCTTTCAAGTATTGATAAAATTCTGAGTCGGCTTTTCTAATTATGTAACTAGGAGCATCAATAGGCAAACTACCACCATATTGATATTCATATTTAATATTTGACATTTTTTATATAGCTTAGTTCATATAATTAAACTCAACTAATTAACAAAAAATCTCGAAATTGATAAGTTGGTGCACAAATAAGGCTGTAAATATAATATAAATATTAACTTAAAAAAAAGAGTGCGGAATTTTTTTTAGTTTTTTTCTTTTGCCTATTGCCTTTAACCGTCATCTTTACTATTCAAAAAATAAATATCTATTAGATTTCCGAATAATTAATGATTCTCTAATTTAGATTTAAATCCTCTCGCATTAAGGAAAAATATATTTTTTTTATTTAAGCAAATTATCCTATTACAGGAAAGGTAATTGTTAATCATTAATCAATTCTTGATAACACCATCAGCAAAATTTTTGTTTACTCAATCAAGTGTTATAAAACTCTCCGAAAATAATCTTGATAAAGATGACATTGAGGCATTACATAATTATCTTTTTGCTTAACCAATCCCATACTATGTAACTGATAAATTTGTTTTGAATCTAATTCAACTGGCTCTGAGGAAGTAACAACCTGTTTAAATGCTTCAGTTAATCCCGGCAATTTTTGTAATGTTTCCCAATTTCGCCGGAGATGATTACTATAGACTCCGGCTTCAGTTGCAGCTTCTTTTAATAATTGTTCTAAAGTAATTTTATGTGACCAAATTTCATACATAGCTAATCGCAAAAGATAAGGATGTCCTCCTACTATTTTCATCAATTCTTGAATCAAATAATTATTCCAATTTATGCCATGTAGTTGAGCTAATCTTTGTACTTGGTTATGATTAAATTCAGATAATTCTATGGGCAAACCAGCATTAAATGGAGATTGATTAATATCTAGAGGAATATAAACTTCTGTTGAATGTGCTATTACCAAACGTAGTCGTTTCCAAACATCAGATATTTTTCCTCTTTCATGCCAAAATCGTAACATCCCAAAAAAATCTTCAATGACTTCAGTATAAGGAAATAACCGGTCTACTGCATCCAAACACAACACTAATGGTGTATCAATTTCTGTTAATAAATATTCTTCAAAATATACTGTGCAATTATCATTGCTGCCAAGAATTTCTGTATCCCAATAGTTGTCTAGCTGATTTTCTAAATTTAATTGCCGACCTACTGTTAAACATAACCATTTGAGAAACTTATCTAAATTAGTAATAACTGTTCGATTCACACTACTTAAATCTAGATAGACAGTCCGATAATTCTGAGCTTTAGCCTGAGCTAAAATTCTCATTATTAAAGAAGTTTTACCCATCAGTTTAGGAGCTTTTATCCTAATTAGAGATCCTGGGTTTTCTATAGTTTGATAACATAAATTTTCTACATTTTCTCGCTCTATATATAAAGGAGAATCTAGAGCAACTGCTCCTTCTGGAAAAGGTAGTTTGACAATGGATGAAACAAATTGATTATTATTATCCTCTTTCCATCTTTGTAGTGCTTCCTTAAAATTTTTTTTAGTTATCTTTTCTCCTAATGCTGTTGAAAATTTACTCCACATTTTATTGCCGACATCTTTGTTGAGATATTCAGCACTATAACCATTTTCCTGAGCTATCTGAATATAAGTTTGTTTTTCCCATGCTCCTTGGAGAATTAGAATTTCCAGATCGCTCAAGTGTGTACCAGTGTTTTGGAAGATTATTTGATTTGCTCTCTCTTTAGCTTGGCTCCAAGTAAACTCTGATTCTGATTTCATGGTAGATTAGCATATAAATTACTATAATTATATTTTATTCATGTTGAGCATTGATAAACAGAACAATTATAAAAATCCTGATTTTTTATTTTAACTACCCTGACTTTTCCTGATTTTTTTTCTGTTATCTAGATTTTGGAATAGTTTAATTGTTGTTTTTATCCTGCAGATAATCACTTCTTTACTCATTTATAAAAATAATTTTCAGCCATGCCATACATAGCTCTGCAAACTAAATTTTATCTAAAAAGTAGAGAATTAACAGACTAAAAAAAAAGGAGTATTGTAGCGGATTATATATTGTAGGTATGGAGCTGTTAATAGATAATTTATTACTGATTGAGCAGCCAAATATATTGCCATACTCATACGGAAAAATTGACAATTATTAAACTTAGGAAAAAATCTTTTCTTTGAGTAAGTAAACACCTGATTTTTTATCCATTGTCGTTCTTAGTATGAAAAGTGAAAATTATTAATAACAACAAACATTCAAGCGTAAAAGAGAACAAAAATGAATTTACAAAGATTTCTGGCAGCACCAGTTGCCTTCGGATTGACGCTCGGTACTTTCTATGTACTAAATTTACCTGCATATGCAAAAACTGTAAATGTTACCGTTCCTAAAACAGCTGTTGCCATAGCTTTTAACACAGCTTTTAGTTCAACTAAAGTTCATCTTGACAACTATGGAAAAAAGCATGGTAGTAGCTGGCATCAAGATTCTAGCTATGTACTATTGCCCAATGGAGCCAAAGAATCATTCTTGATTCCCGAGTACAAACATAAAGTTACCAAATTTCGCCAGTTGAAATATTACATTGATAATATGAATACCTCATCTATCCAAGCCACTATTAATGGTAGTCGAATTCAAGCAACTGCAAGGTTTGAAAGCCAAGGAGAGGAAATTAAAGCAAAATGTGTCCGCAGAAGGTTTGGAAAATGGGGTGAGTGCAAATTAAAAATGGAACGCGATATCCATTTGAACAACTCAATCCTTTCAATGTCTTTGATACCTGTTGCTTATAATGGGTCTATTTCATACGCAAATCCCAAAGTAGACTTTAAGACTGATTTACGAATTCCTAATAAGCTATGCCAAGCTTTTAAGGGTATCTGTAGTCGTATCCAAAATAAGATTAAGGGTGAATTAACCAAAAATATTGAAACACAACTTGCCAATGGTCTGAATAATCCCAAAGTAAAAGACAAGGTAGCAAATTCTGTTAAAAAATCACTCGCTAGCCGTTTAGGTCAATACAAAAACTGGAAAATAACTAAAGTTTCTAGCAATGGCAACAACTTTATCTTAAATTTGAGAAATTAGATTTTTTGGTAGTGATTCTAATATCAACTCAAGAAAAATATGACACAAATAAATTTTTTGTAGGGGTTTAACACTGATAAATTTTTACCCACAGATTTGTATTTCTCAGGACTTACGCAAATGAATTATAGTCTTTGCGTAATTCCTATTTATATTAAAGTCAAATTTTATGATTAACAACTTCTAGGATGATATTTTTCTAGAATTTATCTGCCAAATATACTGCCATACTAATATCCGGAAAAATTTACAATTATTCAACTGAGAAATCAAGTTTTTATCAGGAAAGTAAACACCTGATTTTTCCTCCATTGTCGTTGTTGGTCTGAAAGAGGCATGATTAATTCATAAGTTTAGTTTGAGAGCTATAGCACTCCAATTTAAGTCGTGAAAACCTAAGAGGCTCAAGCTTTTGACAGCAAAGTTTCTAGCCTCAAAAATATTACAACCATAAGGGGGTTGGTAAGGGGGTGCTGGTTTCCCCACTCCTCCACAGGGTGGGGCGGAAAGCACCCCCTTACATAAATAAATGTTGATCCGCTATCTAGGATTGCTATAGGCCCATCAAATTAACTAACAAAGTCGAATTGATGTGGGAGAAATTTCAATGGCTTATATTCAAGGCACTCCAGGTAACGATTTTCTACCGGGTACTTATTTCGGGGATATTATCGAGGGTTACGCTGGCAATGACACAATGCGGGGCGCAGATAATAGCGACACAATGTATGGTGGTAATGACAATGATGATCTGTTTGGTGAATATGGTAACGACTTTCTATACGGTGACTCTGGCCGCGACTACCTCAATGGGGGTGTAGGTGACGATTATCTTTGGGGAGGATCTGGTCGTGATACTATTGATGGTGGTAGTGGTAATGACGTGATGCGGGGTGGCACTGGCTACGATACTTATGTAGTTAGTTCTCCGAACGATCAAGTCATTGAGTATAGTGGCGAAGGACTTGACATCGTTGTTAGTAATATCAATGGCTATACTTTGGGTGCAAATGTAGAAAGTCTTCTCCTCGGAAACACAATTTCTGATGGTACAGGTAATAGTCTCAATAATCGTCTTTACGGTAACGATGCCAACAACAACCTAAGTGGAGTTGGAGGAGCGGATGAATTATTCGGTAATGGTGGTGCAGACGCTCTTAATGGTGGTTCAGGTAGTGATACACTCACTGGTGGTGCTGATTTTGATGTTTTAACTGGAGGTAGTGGTGCTGACTATTTTAAATATGTCAGTCTATCTGACGCTCCTACAAATTACATTTTCTTTCCAGAGACTATTAATGATTTTCAACGAGGAATTGACAATATAGATTTATCAGCAATTGATGCTAATCTCAGTAGTTCAGGAAATCAAGCATTTTCATTTATTGGTACAAGTGATTTTGGAAGTGTTCCTCGAGGAAGTCAAGGTCAAGTTCGATATGAAAATACTGGTGGATCTGTGCTGGTTCAAGTAGATGTTTATGGTGATGGTGACTATACTTCTGACCTAGATATTATGTTGCTCAGTACCACATCTGTTAGTGCCAGTGATTTCATCTTGTAAGTAATGTAATGATTAAACAGAGTAGCTTAGACTTTCATAATCACTACTTCTACAGTTTATTTGGCATCAGTATAAACCTAACAAAACAAAGATTAAATATTAGGAGGTAACACAAAATGGCAGTTATTAATGGAACCCGTGGAGATGATAATTTACAAGGATTTAGTGGCCCTCATTGGTCTTTAGTAAATGGTCAGTTAGTTTATTATCCGAATGGCAACGACACCATTGATGGTCATGGTGGTGATGATGTATTGCTAGGTAAAAAGGGGAATGACGAGATTTTTGGAGGTAGTGGGAATGATTTTCTCGGAGGAGGAAATGGAAGGGATGAACTCTATGGAGAATTTGATGACGATAGCATCAAAGGAGGTGGTGGTCGTGACTCTATGTATGGTGGTGAAGGTAATGATGAATTGGATGGAGATGGTGGAAACGATCTAATCTTTGGAGATGACGATCAAGATATAGTCTTCGGGGATACTGGAGACGATACGCTTGATGGCGGTAATGATGCAGATTTGGTCGTAGGTTCTAGCGGTGATGACATGGTAGTCGGCGGTAGTGGTAATGATACGGTTGAAGGGGGTGCTGATAAGGATACATTAGTCGGAGGAACGGGTGATGATATTCTGATTGGGGGAGGAAGCAGTTTAGTCCGGACTATCCTACCCGATATGGATAGTAAGCAGGATATCTTTAAAGTTACAGGTGATGAGGGAGTAAGCGGTTTTGGCGACGATACATTAAGGGGATTTGAACGCAATCTAGATAAAATTGAATTTGGCTTCGATATTCTGCTGAATTTTACTCAAAATCCACCTCCTGGTGATTTAAGCCTGAAGAATTTTGACGTTCTTGATTACTGGCCTAATGGTAATGTCGCAGGTGCGGATGGTGAATTGACAGATCTCGATTTCCCCTTTGTTGAAGAAATTGGTAACGATCTACTCATTAACCTTCCTCCATCCGGTAACATTACTATAGGTGTTCAAGCTGGAACCATTGAATATCAAATGAATGGTCAAACTTTTAACTTTGGTGGAGGCACTTTGTTAGTCGAGAATGTCAATAGTTTAGGCAATAGTTTAACCGAGAATGATTTTATCTTTTCGTCCTAGAATACATCATCATCATCTAACTAGATAATTACATTAGACCTTTTCAAAATCGGTATTTTTGGAAAGGTCTAAAAACAGTATGACTATTTGTAGCAAACATTTATCACCCTTGGTATTACCCACATATTATTTCTCAGGACTTACGCAAAGACTATAATCCATTTGCGTAAGTCCTGTTTATATTAAAGTCAAATTTTATGATTAAGCACTTCTTGGTTTGTATTTTTATAGAATTTATCTGCCAAATATACTGCTATGCTAATTTCCGGAAAATTTTACAATTATTTAACTGAAAAATCAAGTTTTTATCAGGAAAGTAAACACCTGATTTTTCCTCCTAGGAAACCCAACAAAAATCCGTCGCAACCTACCATTTTAGCTGTGTCCGTCCACTACAGCTACTGGAAGAGAATATTTTAAAATATATAGTATAGATTTTCCTGTTAGATAGTAATTATTATGAATAATACTAATAATTCTGCTCGATCAGAAAGTAAATGTTTCAAAAAAGCGTAGTTTTGAATGATTGCTCTATCTTTTTACCGAAAAATTGTGGTTTAAAGCGGACCCTTTTAAGGGGATAATAAATCAAAATTTTCCTTTGAGTCAATCCTCTTCTTTTCAAGGAGAGGTAATTATTAATAATTAATTATTAATTGTTGAATGTATATAGAGATGTTAATTTAACCCATCATATCGATTGTTCATAATACTAATTAATTTGTGTGATCCTTCAATAGTTTTGTCGAAATCCCTCTGCCTTTTGAGGATATTTTCCCTAGATATATTAATTTTCATCTTCTGCAAATAAGAATCCAATCATCGGCAAATCTATGACAAGTTTCTGCTCAATGTAGAAAGATTTATTTAGATAAATTCACGAATACCAAATTCATTTCTAAGTTGCATAGAATAATATTTGGCGTTGGTAAAGCGCGTGTATGATATTCATCTTAATTATTTAGGAGTCAACCCACCCCTCGCCCCTCCCCCTCCCAGGAGGGGAAGTCAGTCGGACCGAGTCA
>NZ_RCBY01000130.1 GCF_003838195.1 Okeania hirsuta | reverse complement strand
CCCCTCCCAGGAGGGGAGGGGAAGTCAGGAGTCAGGAGGAGAAAGAATTACAAAGATAAACGTAGTTATGGCGATTGAAGATTTTTTTTATGTCCAATTAAACGGATTTGATATCAGCAGGGAAGAAGAAGGAAGAGGAGAAAAAGGAGAAAATTTTTTTATAACTAATTATCCGGACATGATATAAATTATCTTTTTCGTCAAAGGGACATCTCCTCTAAAATCTTTTGTTCGTCTCAGCGGAACTTAATTCTATCGCACTTATTATTCGTAACATTTTTTTTCACGGTTGGTATAAGAATTTGAGAATGTCCTAAGCAAACTTTGAACTGCAATATAGCACTGCTGCTTAAATTCTCATATCTACATAATTTGTTTCATCTCAATATTTAGAGCTTCTCCTAGAGTTTTGACGAGCAAAAATTATCATGAAACTAATCATAGAAATCTGGGTAATTATTATGGGCATTAAATATCTATGACAATTAGCGTACTCCAGGTGAAGTGTGAAGTATTAAACCCAATAGTCAAGGGGTTAAATAGTAGTTATTCCCAATTCCCTATTCCCTACTACCCTCCACCGAAGATTAATAAAAAATGATAAATGATTTAAATAAAACTCAGATTCCGCACATCAATTTTTCATATAATAAAGTACCACAAACATCAGTGGGTTGCTCAGTATTTATAGTCTATAAATCATTATTTAACTCAGACAAAAGCCAAATTAAATTAAATAAATTAAGCAGAAATACTTGATGGAGCCAGATAATTAGCCACCATCATTCCCTACTGACTACTAACTAATGACTACTAAATAATGACTACTGACTACTAGCCCTTTATACTACGCTTTCAAGTGCGGAATGTAGGATGAAAATTATGTTTGATCATTTTTAGAGAAAGCCTAAAACACTTGCTGTATCTAGGAATTTTTTAAATTCAGTATCTACGGGTGCGGCAGGATTCGAACCTGCGGCTCGCGACTTAGAAGGTCGCTACTCTATCCAACTGAGTTACGCACCCAATTTTAAACTATGAGATTGAGGTTACTCTTTATTATTCTACTTGGCAAATCTCCAAATACGCAAGTCGATCTTTGATATTTAGATTAATTAAGTACAAGTGTCTTGAGAGTAAATGGACTAGAAATACTAAATCCGGCGATCGCTAGTATTTTGATTATGAGGATCGGGCAGAATACACTCGTGCTGAGAGTAGAATTTATTATATATGTAGTCCATTGAGGTAAAAATACCTATAGCTTGTTCTCGAAGAAGCCCACATAAAAATTTCAGTAGAGCAGTTTCAGATGAATTATGGCCTTATTTCCCAGAAATTTGATCTAGACAGTTATTAATATATTTAGGAGCAAGATACTTGAAAACTTGTAAATCCAGTATTGTAATCGTATAAGAGAAAATCTGTAAAAATATACTATGTCTGGTGATGGAAAAATTTCACACACGGTAATCAGGGAAGGGGTGAGATAATTCTTAAACATTACACTACCGATAAAGTATGGTAAGTCTCTCATACTAACTTAATATATCTATACTTTATAAGTCCACAATTTTAGCTTTTGCTTGAGGGAGTTATATTATTTATAGGGTAGTGATAAATATGTAAGGATATTTATTAGTAGATCCTTGTCATAGTCAGGAGGTAAGCTGTAAAAATTATTACTTATTTACCACTACCATTTATAGATTGAAAAATCACAAGTTGTATCCGTGCCAAGTATAGCTTAAAGTTGTGCTTACTAAAATACCTGTAGTATTTTTATAGAAAATCATAGTTATTATATATATAAAATTAAATCTATGTCAGAGGATTGATTAATTAAATTATTGGTAAGAATCTACTAAATGCTTTGAAAGCTGATAAAACCTATTCTAACTAGGGAAAAAAATTTCTATCTTTGTCAGATCGTGTTTTTGATTGGTGGTCAGGTGTGACAGTTAAACCCTGTGGACTAGGTGGTGCCGATACTTCTAGCTAGAAACAGGAAGTATTTGTAAACAAATGTTAGCAAATATAAAACAGATTACAATTACACCAATAGTACCCCAGGTGATTATGGGAGTCGAATGTAAAGTGTCATGTTTATTCTGAAAAGGCAAGATGTTGAAATTACAAGTATTCAACACCCAAAAAAGGATCAACAGATCCCTATTCTTAGTTATCAAGGGCAAAGTTTTCGCTTAATCAGTCTTTTTAAGGCCGAGCAAGCTGAAGAAGCTAGATCCTTCTGGCGGGATTTAACAGATAATCGTGGTAAAGCTTGTGTTTTACTAGAGGAACCCGATCGATATAGTGTTTGGGGAAAAATCCGCTTAGAGCAACTTAGTAATGAAGACTCAAAAGATGAGGACACCATTACTCCTTCCTTTATTCAGGGTTGTTTACTGCTAGTGCAAGCTCTTTACTTTGATATAGAAGATTTATTAGGTAATCGACAGGCAAAGTCTTTTCACAAGGATTTTACCAAACTTCTTCAGAAAAGAAACTTTCCTAACACTGATTCTCCTGATGCAACTAAAGCTTTGTTAACTGTCGATCCTGTGAAAAAATTACCACTACCTTCCTGGCGGGAAGTTCATCTATATACTTTACTGCAAGAAGTCCATCATTTAGGTGAAGAATATTTTGGTAATTCCAATTTTGCTGAAGGTATTGATGAAATCTTAGAATCTATGTCTAGTGCTGATAAAACTCAGTTTATGGCTTGGCTGAATCAATTTCCTGAAGGTAAACAATGGGCAATAAAGTAATTTAAAAAGTTTGCCAGTATCACTTCTGGAGTTAGGTTAAAAATTGATATTGGTCGCTCTAAATTAAATAAAATGTTGCTACATAATAAGTTTGGCATCAGATTGTATTTATATGTTTAAACAGCATTTAAAATCAAATAGTCTATCAATATTTTTTTTGTCCAATCTTGATTAAGACTAGGTTAAATTCATTAATTTAAATTTGATTGATGAAAAAAGTCTATTTCTTTAATATCGATCGGTCAAAAAAATAAAGTAAGTCTATTTTTATCTCCTTAATACCTTTGATAAATCTCAAAAAAAGACTAAAAATGGTGAAAAATGGAGAGAAAATATGTGTTCAAAGTTAAGCTTGATGAGAATATTCCTATGAGCAGCACTTCAGAAAAATCATCTACCCTTACTAAGTCTTTATTCTCAGCCCAGACTATTGTAATTACTGGTCTTATTTGGGGTGTACTTGCCCTATTATTTTTTCTCCTGTTTAGTGTACCTTTACCAGGGGAAGAATTACCTTTTTGGTACTCTGTTGGTACTTACATATTTGAACTGGGAGCTTACTTATTAGCTTCTATAGTTTGCTTTAGAAATTGGCAAAGTCCTCAAATGGTTAGTGGGCGCAATGTATGGATGGGCATTGGTTTAGGATTATTATTCTACTTTATTGCTGGTGTGGTTTTTGGTTGTTGGGAACTACTTTGGGAACTAGACCCCGATGTTTCACTAGCAGATATTTTCTACACTTTTTCTTACTTGTTCATTGGTTGGGGCATGACATTGGCTGTCACTTCTAAACGGCTAAATCTAGAATTTTGGCAGTGGGGAGTTTTAGCTGGAGTAGCAGTTGCAGGAGTTGCTTTGGCTATTTGGGTCGCTGAACCTTCATTTTTTGGTATATTATCTAGTCCAGATACTTCAGTCTTAGAAGAGGTAGATATAGAAGAAGTATCGGCAAATTTGGCTCCGTCTTGGGTACTAAGTATAGATCAGAAGTTAGAACCATTTGCTTATAGCATAAACTTGTTTTATATAATTGCCGATGTATTTTTACTAATTATTGCTACTGCTTTACTTCTAGCTTTTTGGGGTGGACGTTTTTCTCAGTCTTGGCGGATGATTGCTGCTGCTACATTTTCACTTTACATTGCTGATATGTATTTTAAGTGGTCAGATTCCCGCATTGAAGGAGATTATGAAAGTGGGGGTTTATTAGAGGTATTTTTTGTATTTACTGCAATTTTGTTTGG
Organism: Okeania hirsuta; assembly: GCF_003838195.1. GTDB lineage: Bacteria > Cyanobacteriota > Cyanobacteriia > Cyanobacteriales > Microcoleaceae > Okeania > Okeania hirsuta. The sequence continues at coordinate 18,956 of NZ_RCBY01000130.1, read as the reverse complement.
CATAGGTGCAGTTTTAGAATACGATATTTCAACTCGTTCTCGCCAAAGTAGACGTAGTAGACGCAGTAGTTCTTAGTTTAAAGCAGCTTTTCTAAGCCATAGATTAGTTTGGTTAAAGATTGAATTTTACGAATGGCTAATAAAACTCCAGGCATATAGCAAGACCTATCTGTTGTATCGTGTCGTAAAGTATAAATTTGACCAGGCCCACCGAATATTACCTCTTGATGAGCAATTAAACCAGGTAAGCGTACACTATGAATCCTAATTCCTTCCTCTGCTAAACAACCTCTGGCCCCTTCTATTTTTTCTGTTTCTTCAACATTAGGTACATTGTAAGTTTTTCCTAGCTCCGATAACATTTCTGCAGTTTTAATTGCAGTACCACTAGGAGCATCAGCTTTTTGATTGTGGTGTAACTCAATAATTTCTACATGATCGAAATGCTGGGAAGCGGCGATCGCTGCTTGTTGGAGCAAAACCATACCAATAGAGAAATTAGGAATTATCAGTGTACCAATACTGGCTTTTTCTGCAAATTCTGCTAAGTCCTGAATTTGCTCTTGACTAAGACCTGTAGTTCCTACCACTGGTCTGACACCATAAGCAATAGCAGAACGAACATTTTCATAAACACTATCTGGGTGAGTAAAATCAACCATTACTGCTGGTTGTTTTTCCTGGGCGGCCATGACTAACATCCCCTGTAAATCATTAATCACTGGCACTTCTAGCTCTCCACAACCACACAATTCGCCAGCATCTTTACCAAGATACTCAGGTTGGCGGTCTATTGCACCAAAAAGAGTCATGTCACTAGCATTTGCTACTGCTTTTATTACTTCACGGCCCATCTTGCCCGCAGCACCATTAACAATTACAGGAGTAGAACTTTGATTTGTCATAATTTTTATCAATACTAGATACTAGGAGTGAACATAAGCATTTTAGATCATTTTATTTGCTAACTAAATGTCGCAAGGGGTCTGCCGTTATAATCTTCGATTTAACGGGAGGGGAATCGCGACCTGCAAAAAAAACTCATCTCTACAGTAAAGTAACTTCAATTATCCTATAATTAATGTTATCAGGAGTAGCGGTAATACGCACCTGATTGCAAAACTGAGACAACTCAAGCTCTGGGGTTCAACTCAGGAGTCCTAGTAATTTCCGTAAGAAAGTAAAATCTTGAAGGTAGCTAGGTAAGTACAGAACTGGACAGTACAAAACGGCGGTGGGTCTCATTGTTGCAGCCTTTGGAGGTGAAGAGGATGCTCAACCTTTGAAACAGGAAGCCCTTTTCCGTGAGGAAGGGAATCCCTGGTTATAGCGCTAGCTTAACGAGAGATAACGTCACGAAAGAATTATCTATTCAAAATTATGACCCCCATCAAATCATTGATTTGATTGTCTTGAATTTATGGTGGATACCGAGTTTTGCAGCTTCGTGTCTTAAAGACCTCTTACTAAATTAATTATTTCTCCTGACACCTAAAACCTAATATCTTCTTCAAGTTTTTCTCTAAATTTATACACTAGTACTTTATCTATAGCGCTACGCAAATATGGCACAGACATTTCTGTTCATCTATTCCCTTACATTATAGATTATAGATAAAAGTACAGTAAGAAGCTCTAATTGTCCGTCAATGTGCAAAAATAAAAATTAGTAATCAGAATTTAGAGTCTACTGTGAGTCCAATCGCTCAAGCCAATAATACGGTAAATACATCTGTTAAACCAGCCGTTCCAAAAATTCGGGCTGTTTTTCCCTTCACTGCAATTGTCGGCCAGGAAGAAATGAAACTGGCCTTGTTATTAAACGTAATTGACCCCAAAATTGGGGGTGTAATGATTATGGGCGATCGTGGCACAGGTAAATCTACTACTATCCGTGCTTTAGCCGATCTGCTCCCAGAAATTGACATTGTTCTAGACGATCCTTTCAACAGCGATCCTCAAGACCCCGATCTAATGAGCGATTCTGTGCAAGATAGATTGGCACAACAGCAAGAAATTGCCACAGTGAAAAGAAAAGTCCAAATGGTGGACTTACCATTAGGGGCTACTGAGGACCGGGTCTGTGGTACTATTGATATTGAAAAGGCTTTATCAGAAGGGGTCAAGGCTTTTGAACCTGGATTATTAGCTAAGGCAAACCGTGGCATTTTATATGTTGATGAGGTTAATCTTTTAGATGACCATTTGGTTGATGTCTTGCTTGACTCAGCAGCCAGTGGGTGGAATACTGTAGAAAGGGAAGGTATTTCTATTCGTCATCCTGCTCGTTTTGTGCTTGTGGGTTCGGGAAATCCAGAAGAAGGGGAATTACGGCCTCAATTACTGGATAGATTTGGAATGCACGCCGAAATTAGGACTGTTAAGGACCCTTCATTACGAGTCCAAATTGTTGAACAACGTTCAGCTTTTGACCAAAATTCTCAAGAATTTTTATTAAATTACCAAACACAACAGGAAGAATTACAGGATAAGCTTGTAGAAGCTCAACAAAAGCTGAAATCAGTGGAAGTTGATTATGATTTACGAGTGAAAATTTCTCAAGTTTGCTCTGAGTTAGATGTGGATGGTTTACGGGGAGATATTGTAACTAACCGTGCAGCAAAAGCTTTAGCTGCTTTTGAGGGTAAGACAGAAGTGACGGTGGAAGATATTGGTCGTGTGATTACAATGTGTTTACGACATCGACTACGAAAAGATCCATTGGAAAGTATTGATTCGGGTGATAAGGTAAAGAAGGTTTTTAATCGAGTCTTTGGATTAGCAGAGGTAGAAGGATAATTTAAGAATTAATCTTCGTTAATTGTAGTTGAATTTTTGAGGGAGAAGCAGATTGATAAAAGCGATTTTTTTGAGGTGAAAAATTAGCTATTTAACAATTATGAAAAACTTGTATCAGTGCTTCTCCTATCTTGATTAAATTATGGGTAATTTTTCAGAAAATTAAAAATATTAAATCTTTTGATAGAGCGATTAGCAGTTATATAGAATCCTGGTAATTAGTCACTGTATTCGTCATTACGACTGGAACGGAGTGGAAGGAAGCAATCTCATGTGGGGCAAGATTGCTTCTCTTCGGTTGTAATGAGAACTGTTTAACCGGATTTCATATTAGCCTTCAGCATAGTCCTGCTGACAAAACGAAAATTTAGTTGTTAAAATATGGCTATGGCTATTAATGCTTTTTATAGCCATTTACTGACAGCAACTTCGCAGTAAATGGCTATAAAAATTGGTTTTTAAACTGACGGGAAAACAAGCTAAATATGAGCTATTACCTATTAGTAGAACCAAAACAAATTAATAAAAAAATCAGCGATCGCGTCAATTATGCCATTATAAAAGGAATAGAAATTTGACATGAAGACCGCCTGCAAACCGTGAAAGAATGGTTGAGATTACTTCAGCTTTGACCTCAGAGTATTATTTCTCAAATGTCTCAGGTTTTTCAAGCAATTATATCTCAAATTTCTACCTTACATATTCCAGGTGCAAAACCTATTTCTCAAAATTCTGTTAAAAATTTTTATACAGGAGAAGCTAATGGATTATTGATAGGAACTGGTATATTCATATTTGTTGTTGTAATTTGTATCTTTATCCCCCAATATAAATTTTTGGATAACTTCTCGTCCTCCAATAGATAAACAAATAGATTACACAGCTTTGGAAAACTTCTTGTCATCTGATAAATTTAAAGAAGCAGACGAAGAAACACTAAGAATATTACTTTCATTAGTAGGGCGAGAAAAACAGTATCGATTTGATTGAGAAGATATCAAAAATATCCCCTGTAAAGACTTAAATAAAATTAATCAATTGTGGATTAACTATAGTAACGGCAAATTTGGATTTAGCATTCAAAAACAGATTTGGATAAAATTAGGAGGTAAACCAGGGATTTTTGATGTCGCGTTGGCGGAGCCTAGCGGCAGCTACATCGCTGACATTTTTATCAAGCAAGTAGGGTGGGGTGATAAGGATAATAGATATAAAAATATTGGATATAAAATTTCAGCCCCTTACGGACATCTTCCTTTTAAAACTACTACTCATGTTCGGAATTTTGGTGTTCCTTATACAGCGGAAAAACTGACAAAAAGTAATATTTGATAAGAGCTTATAATTTTATCAGATTCCCTACAACCAGCAAATTTACTATAAGAATCAAAAGTCTAAAATTGGAAAAATTAATTCTTGGATTAGACCCGGGTTTGGCAGTATTAGGATTTGGGTTAATTAAGTGTATTTATAATTCAAAAACAGACAAGATAGACTCTACTTCTCTGGTTGATTTTGGGGTGATTAAAACTACAAAAAAACAAGAAATGGGCGAGCGTTTAATCACAATTTATGAAGATTTACATACGATATTTAATACCTTTAAACCAGACTTAGCAGCTACAGAGAAACTATTTTTTTATCGCATGAGCAGTACAATTTTAGTTGCTCAAGCTAGAGGAATTTTAATGTTAGTATTAGCCCAACATGGAATTCCATTAATAGAGTTTACGCCTGCACAAATTAAAAAAGCACTAACAAGTTATGGCAATGCAGATAAGTCTGATGTGCAACAAGCAGTAGCAAGAGAATTAGATTTAGATGAGATTCCTAAACCAGATGATGCTGCTGATGCTTTAGCAATTGCTTTGGCCGCAAGTTGGTTGAGTTAAATTTAGACTTCTGCTACTTAGGGTTTGCTGAATAAATCTTTTAGTAGGGCTAGGAGACAGGAGACAGGAGACAGGAGACAGGAGACAGGAGAAATGGGAATTATAGAGGAGGTAGTCGGAAAAATTGTCCCCAGATTGTTCTGCCATAATCGTCCCAAAATACTAGCTTTATGCAGCTCTTTAGGCTGAAAAGCTGGCATTTTTTTAGACAAAAAAATGCTAAAACCAATATCAGTCAATGCTTTGATATTTAATCAGCAAGCCCTACTTAACTCTAATGTTAAGTAGGTGAGCTTAACGAAGTCAGAAGTCAGAAGTCAGAAGTCAGAAATCAGAAGTTATTTTTATAACGGGGATTTGAGCAACTCTACAAAAATATTTCCCCTTAAAAGGCTGGGTTTTAGACCCATATTATTTTAATAAAAAATAGAAATAGTGATCTTTAATACATAATTATATTCTTATTTGTATTACCAATAGTCAGTATTATTCAGTCAAAAGTTTCAACAATATTAACATTGGCTGCGCATTTTATATAAATGTGAGTTAAAGTAAATAAATGTAAAGAAATATGAGATTTTTCTGAACCCTTTTTTAATACAAGCATTTACTGTCCACTTTTGAGTTTAAAACTAAAGATAAGATGAAAAAAAACTTTTTAAAAAAAATTTCTGTATTAATTGTAGGAGTTTTCGCGACATTATCAATTTTTGCTCTAACTCCTCGAGTTGCCAATGCTTATGATAATCCTCAGTTACTCCCGGAAGAGCAAACACCAATTATTGACTTAGCAAGAACTTTAACGGACATTCAAGAAGATATATTAGCTAAAGATTTAGAGCAATTTGAAACTGAAACTGGCTGGAAATTGAGGGTTTTGACTCAATTTGACCGTACTCCTGGTAGAGCAGTTAAAGATTTTTGGGAACTTGATAATAAGAGTGTTTTGTTAGTAGCGGACTCCCGTGGTGGTAATATCTTGAACTTTAATGTGGGTCGCGCTCTCTATGAATTTCTACCTCGGACATTTTGGGTAGAGTTACAAACTCGCTACGGTAATCAATTTTTTGTGCGAGACCAAGGTGAAGACCAATCTATTATCCAATCATTAGAATCTATCAAAACTTGTTTACGTCAAGGTGGTTGTAACGTTGTCCCTGGTTTACCAAGAGAGCAATGGATTTTAACTTTAATTACATCAGCTCTTGGTGGAGTAATTTGTGGTTTTGCAGCTCAACCCCGGAAACCGGATCAAGCTTTTTCTTGGCAGTGGGCGTTAATATTTTCTCCATTGTGGGGAATTTTGTTTATTGCTTTTGGGATTGGTCCAGTAGTGACGAGAACTTCAGATTGGTTGCCATTGACTCGTAATGTTGCAGCTTTTCTGATTGGTGCTTTGGTTGCTTATTTGACTCCTTTTCTCAGTCAATCTTCTGCTTCTGAAACGTGAGAAGAAGGAAGAAAGAAGAAGGGAGAAGGAAGAAGGAAGAAAGACTGAAATTGGAAAAAGTGGAGGGGATAGTCTTCGACAAGCCGCTCCGCGTCTACAAACCCCAACCAATTGTAAAAATCGCGAGTGATGATGGGTTATTAAACCCAAAAAAAAAGGATAAATTTATAAAATATCTGTGGAAAAAAACTAAGAGTTAGGGATGTTTTATTTGTGTAAGTATCTCTAGCTCTTTTTTATTGTCTGAAGTTAGTAAAAAGAGGAAGGAAGAAGGCTTTAGTTATCTAGGACAGAAGAAAAAATTTTGTGTTGTCTGAGTTTTAAGCTTTTGATATTTCCGCGCCTTTTCTTTCGACTGCTATAGTTTTCAGCTAGATTTATAGGGGCAAAATTTTACAAAATATTCTGGATAGTTAGTTATCGTATTATTCAGGAGAAAAGAGAAATAAGAAAGGAAGAATAAGAGTGGGAATTATCTGGGGATATACCGACATTTTTTGTCTGGGTTGAATGGAAGTAGAGAGTGGGATAATGGTATAACTAGATTTCAGATAAAATAGAGATAGGAGAGAAGGGCGATCGCTATTTTTAAGTTGAAAAAGAATAATTATTTTTATCTGTATTGCTAAAATAGAGAGAAGCGATCGCTAGTTTGAAGTTGAGTAAGAAGATATTATTTTTATCTCTACAAAATTACTATGGAAAAAATTAATCACACTTCAAAATAAACTCAAAGAATTAAGTAGTGATGAGTTCCAAAAATTGGCTGATGTTTACCTTTATAAAAAAATTGAACAGGTTAAGTTGCTTAAATCATTAGGGTCTGTATCGGGAACTAAAAAAAATCAGAAAATGAACTCCAGTTGGCACTTGAGAGTAAAAATTTAATTGCTAAAATAGACAGAATAGAGAGAAGCGATCGCTACTTTCAAGTTGAGGAAGAAGATATTATTTTCATCTCTATAGAATTACTATGTCAAAAATTAATGAAATTCAAAATAAACTCAAAGAATTAAGTGGTGGTGAGTTTCAAAAATTTGCTGATGTTTACCTTCAAAAAAAATTGTACAGGTCGAGTAAATTAAATCATTAAGGTCTGTATCGGGAACTAAAAAAAATCAGAAAATGAACTCCAGTTGGCACTTGAGAGTAAAAATTTAATTGCTAAAATAGACAGAATAGAGAGAAGCGATCGCTACTTTCAAGTTGAGAAAGAATAATTATTTTTATCTGTATTGCTAAAATAGAGAGAATAGAGAGAAGCGATCGCTACTTTCAAGTGTGTGAATAAGATATTATTTTTATCTCTATAAAATTACTATTGAAAAAATTAATCACACTTCAAAATAAACTCAAATAATTAAGTAGTGGTGAGTTTCAAAAAATTGCTGATGTTTACCTTCAAAAAAGATTGAACAAGTTAAGTAAATTAAATCATTAGGGTCTGTATCGGGAAGTAAAAAAATAAGAAAAGGAAGTCCATATATTACTTTTTGACACTTGAGAGTAAAAATTTAATTGCTAAAATAGAGAGAATAGAGAGAGGCGATCGCTACTTTTAGGTTGACAAATAATATATTATTTTTATCTGTATAGAATTACTATGTCAAAAATTAATGAGATTCAAAATAAACTTAAAGAATTAGACGGTGCTACATTCCAAAAACTTGCTGATGCTTACCTTAATAAAAAAATTAAACAGCTTCACCAAATTAAATCATTAGGGTCTGTAATTGGAGCTGATAAATCAATAAAAGGAACTCCAGATACTTTAATTATTCTGGAAAATGGAAAGTATATTTTGGGAGAGCATACAACAACAAACCCTAAAAGGGATAAGAAGCAAAAACTTTACAAAAAATTAGAGACAGACCTCCACAACTGTTTTAATGAGGAAAAAACTGGAATATCAATAACAAAAATAGAAAAGATTGTTTTATGCCATAATTCTACTCTGGATACAAAAGAAGAAAATTCTCTAAAAAAGGAATGTCAGAAGTATGGAGTTGAGCTTGATATATATGGTATTGACTCTATTTCTTTAGACCTCGAAAATTATTCTGGTATTGCTAAAAGATATCTTGAAGTTAAGGTAGATACTCTTCAAATAGTTGATATTGATGAGTTTATTACTACTTATAATGAAAGAACAAATGTTGCTCCTCTAGATACAAAGTTTTACTTTCGAGAAGACGAAATAAATGAAATATTACAACTACTTGAGGAAAATAATCTAATTATAGTTTCTGGTAAAGCGGGAGTAGGTAAATCTCGACTTGTTTTAGAGTGTTGTAGAAAATTTGAAGAGAAATATTCTGAGTACAAAGTTCAATGTGTTTTTAATAAAGGAAGAGATATTTTTGAGGATATCCATGTTTATTTTTCAGATGAGGGAAGTTATCTAATTTTTGTAGATGATGCTAATCGGGTCAAAGAATTTAAGCATTTTATTAATCTTCTTCTGGATAAACGTGAAAATCAGCAAATTAAAATAATAGCTACAGTTCGTGACTATGCAGTTGAGCAAATTAAAGAAGTAGCGCGTTCTTATAATAATTTAGAGCTAGTAAAAATTGACTCATTAACAGATAAGCAAATTGAGCAACTCGTTAAAAAAGAATACAAAATTCAGAATCAATTATACATAGAAAGAATTGTTGATATAGTTCAAGGTAATCCTCGTCTGGCAATAATGGCTGCTTTAGTAGTACAAGGATAAGAAACTGTCAAAGATATTAAAAACATATCTGATATTTACGATATATATTATTCTTCAATTAGACAAGATATTACAGATTTTAGGGATAAAAGTTTATTGAAAGTTGCTGGTATAGTCGCTTTTTTCCAAGTAGTAGATAAGTCTAAGGATGAAATGATGGAAAAGATTCAAACAGCATTCAAAATTGACAGGGAAATTTTCTGGGAAGCAGTTCGTAAATTATATGAATTTGAGTTAGTAGATATGTATGAAGATGAGATTGCCAGAATATCTGACCAGGTTCTAGCTACATATCTGTTTTATCTTACTTTTTTAAAGGAGAAATTGTTGAATTTTTCCTTTCTATTAGATAATTTCTTTCCTCAGTTTCAATATAATTTTGTTGATGCTCTTAATCCTGTTTTAAGTGCTTTTGATAGTGAGGAGATTATCAACATACTTAGTCCAGAGGTAGACCGAGTTTGGAAAATTTATGAGGAAGGAGGAGATAAGAAAAGTTTTATCCAACTGATGAAACTTTTTTGGTTTGTTAAACATAAACAGACAAATATTCTTTCATATACTAGAAACTTAATTAATAAGATGGAAGAGGAGTCAGTAGATATTTCAAGTTTAGATATTCCGTCTAATTCTAATATTGACATTCCACCATATTCTATTCTTGACTTACTTAGTTTATTTGGTAATTCTGATGAACAAAATTCCCAAAAAATTGCAATAGATTTGCTGTTTAGATATCTGACAAAAAAACCACAGGAACTACCACAGGTCTTTTGCCTTCTTATTGAGGTGTTTGGATTTGAACGTGATTCCTACATAACACAATTTATTACTCAGTCGATAGTTATTGATAAGCTACTGGAAAAAGTAAATGGAGGAAAAAACGAATTATTCGCAAAACTATTTTTTGGTGTTGCTGAAAAATACCTCTATCTTCAATTTAATACTCCTAAGCTGAAAAATAACAGGGAATTTTTATGTTTATGGCATCAATTTTCCCCACAACCTACACCGGAGTTATTTGATTTAAGAAATAAAATTTGGCAGGGAATATTTCAGCTCTATCAGATTGATATTTTTGAGAAAGAAGTAATCAATATAATTCATCAATATAGTAAATCATATTCTAAGTTTTCTGTCGGTGAAATTATTAAGCAAGATGCTGTAGAAGTGCTTAAATTTCTTACAGATAACTTAAATCCTCAAGATTATTATCATTGTCTTATTGTTCAGAAATATTTGGATTTTCTAGAGTCTCGTAAAATTGAATTTAATAATGAAATAAGAGAACGATTTCTCAATGGAACTTATGAGGTGTATAGGATACTTTCAGATAATTGGAATGAGAGAAACAACTGCTATTTAGACGGGAAAGAATACAAGGAATTTAAGCAAAATCAAATCAAAAAATATTTTGCCAATTACGATTTTAAGGATTATCAGGATTTCTTTGCTAAATGCCATGAGATAAAAGCTGTAACAAAAGAGAAAAACCATTACTATTCTGAATTTCCCAGTGGTAGAATAGCAGAACTTATTTTTCTCTCCTGCGAAAATTCAGAGCTTTATTTAGATGTACTGAAATATTATCTCAATTTTGGCGACCCATTTCAACTTAATTATTTTCTATTAATTGAGAAATTAATTAAAATTTCTGGAGTTGAAAAAGCTTTTGAATTGCTCAATCAATTTGATTTTGCTTCAAAAAGAAAATGGTTATTTGGATTTTACAACTTACTACCTGAAGATAAAATTACATCCGATTATTTGGAGAAACTCTATAACTTATATAGAGAAAGCAAACTTGATGAAATACCAGAAAGATTTGATTTTCTTCTCAAATATCGTGACTTAGATAAAAATGTTGTTGCTCAGGTAACAGAAATTATTCTGAGTCAAATTAATGAACAGACAAATTTTCCCGATCCTTTCTATTTTTTATTTAATCCTTACACTCAGGTCAATCATATTTTAATTGAGTTATTCAAAGAAAAACTTTATCTGCTAAAACAAGCATATTTATCAAGTCAAAAAATAAAGGGATACTCATCTAACTCTGAAGATATATTTATTCGCATTCTTGATGCTGACCAATATTTCATAATTGAATATATTGACTGGGTATACGATGAGGAAAGAAAGTTCTCAAACTTCCGAGATGATTTAAACTATACATTTCTTTGGAAACATGAAAATTACCAGGAATTAATCACTCAAGTAGTTGAGCATATTTATCAGAGAGAAAAGGAATTATCTAACTCTGGATTTAGAAATACTATTCTGGAAAGAATATTTGTTTTGGAAGTAACAGAAGAAGAGAAAGTTGTTTTTGAGGATAGACAAAATCAACTGCTAAAAAGTGTGATTGAAAATAGATATACAGATATTGATTTGCTGCAATTATTGTTTAGCGTAACTACAACATTTCCATACGAAAGACGTTATCAATTTATCGATCTATTTTGTCAGTACAATCAAAATTTTGAATATTTTAAGAAACTTCCCATAGAACCTTATGTTAAGAATCATAAGGAACTTTCCTCAGAAGATTATATTTTGAGTAGCTCTAAGAATATTGAAGCAACACATAAAATCGTAGAGTATCTTGAATCACTACTGCCAATTTTTAATACAATAGACCTTCTGGAACACAAGCAATATCTAGAAAAAGAAATTAAGTATTTTGAGAAGTGGATTGAAGATGAAAAAAAGCGTAATTTTATAGAAGACTAATATCATATTCCCCCGGAGGGGGAGCTACACTAACGGACGAGTCAATTATAAATAAAATTTAAGAACTGACAGTACCAAATAAATACTGAAATTATCTTTACTTTTGTTCTTTTCGCTCAATCAAGAATTATTTTTTAAATGAAAATCTCCACAACTTCACCCCAGAGAATATATCAATCTTCTTCTTTAGTAATTTTAATAACATAAGGATAATATTTATTTCTTTGGTAAGAACCTACCCATATTTCATAAGTACCTGAAAACCATTGACCCATAATTCCAGGATTTTTTCCTTCAAAGTCATCATTACACCAACTACCCCCAGGACCTCTAATTACTAAAGTTGTATCTTCACTACTTTTAACTTCAAGTTTCAGGGATTGAAAAAAACCATTTAAAATTAATCTATGATCTGGTTTTCGATCAATAAAACCTACGCAAGGTCCAGTTACCGTGTCATTTCTGCCTGTTGTTTCTTTTGCAGATACAGGACCTCCACTTAATCCTCTAATAATCATTCGGTTTTGAGGAGATTTTGGATACAGATTTACATCTTCAAATATAGGTGTCAATTGTAAATCTTGGGATAAAACAGGACTGATTTTCTGTATCCCAGCTAATGAAAATAATACTACTAAAAATAATATTGTTTTTCTTCGTTTATTTTTATTCATTTAGAGTGCTGTTTTCGGATAAAGAAATTCAAAATAATGTAAGCATTCAGCAGTCAGCTATCAGCTATCAGCTTTATTAATTTTAGTGGAGAATTTAAGCTTGCTGTTCTTGTGCTTCAATTCTTTGTTTAAAAATGTCGCAGAAGTTAAGCAAATGCTTGCTTCATTTATTAAAAAGCTGTTTGCGTAGCATGATCTAGGAAGAGCTGACCGCGAATAGCTGTTTGCGCAGCATTCCACAGGAAATGCTTACAAAATAATTATTGCTCTGCTGATTAAATCTCAAAGCATTGATTGATATTAGCTAAAACTCTTTTTGGGTTGAAAAAAGTGCCAGATTTTCAGCCTAAAACCCTCAAAAATTTAGCATAAAAACCAGAATAATTGTATAAAAATCAAGGAACAAATATATATGAATACCTCCTATTTAAATTCTATTCCCCCTTCCTCCTAACTACTATCTACTCCCCTACTCCCCCACTCCCCTACTTCCCTACTCTTTAAAAAAGACTTTTTCAGCAAACCCTAATTATTGGGGGAATTTGAAACAAACATTTTTCTGGTTTACTTCGATTTTTAATTTCCCCCATGTTGTTTTCAGTATCTGAAACTATTAGAAGTTTAAGACTTTTTGCCCACAATTTCTGCTTTGATACCTTGAATTTTATCTAATAATTCTTGCCGATTAGATTTCCGCAGCAAATAACGGTAAACAAACCATACTGAATATCCCATACCTATCAACTCAAAGCTAATTGATAAAGTAGTAATTCCTTCTAAAACTTCTAGGAAACCAAGAATTAATCTGAAGATTAATATGATTAAGATCAGCGAACCAATTACTTTAAGCTGACGTTGATATGTTTGATAGAATTGACTAATGTAATCAGGAAAGTTAGCAAAAGTATTAATCAATTTTTCTTTAATCTTTTGTAGTCGATCACTCTCAACGGTTTCATTAGTTGTTGTGTCTACAGACTTTTGGTCATCCAAGGTTGAAGTTTCAACTTGAGCAGCAACTTGTTGTTCTACGGTTTCCGGTTTTGTAGTAAGAGTTGTTTCTGTTGATGCTTGCTTTTCTACAGCAGGTTTTACCGTTTTAGTTTCTCCCGCTTGGGTTGTCGGGACTGTAGGAGTTTCTGTTGATGCTTGCTTTTCTACAGCAAGTTTTACCGTTTTAGTTTCTCCCGCTTGGGTTGTCGGGACTGTAGGAGTTTCTGTTGATGTTTGTTTTTCTACAGTCGGTTTTACAGCTTTAGTTTCTCCCGCTTGGGTTGTCGGGACTGTAGGAGTTTCTGTTGATGTTTGTTTTTCTACAGTCGGTTTTACAGCTTTAGTTTCTCCCGCTTGGGTTGTCGGGACTGTAGGAGTTGCTGTTGGTTGCTTGTCTACAGTCGGTTTTACCGTAGTTGGAGTTGTGGGAACTTTGGGAGTTGCTGTTGCTTGCTTTTCTACAGCAGGTTTTACTGTTTTAGCTTCCCCACTCGGAGTTGCTGCTTGTGCTTTATCTGTAGTTGGTTTAACACTTTGAGACTCACCTTTGGGAGTCGTAGTTTGTTTCTGTTTCTCTACAGTAGGTTCAACAACTTGAGACTTACCCGTTGGAGTTGTTGCTTGTGCTTGATCTATAGTTGGTTTAACACTTTGAGACTCACCATCAAGAGTAACTGATGCTTTTATTTTCTGAGCTTGTTGTTTTGGTGGAACAGAAGTTTTTGAAGTTGCTGTTTTTATTTCAGCAAACCCTTTATTACTATTATCCGGAGCATCTACTTTTTTGCTTTCTTCAACCTGCTGACCTATAGCTTTTTTGAAGCGTAATATATCAAAACCCCTTTGATGCAAGAGTAACCATGACTGAATTAAATCTGGTCCTTGCATGGCACCAGTTAAAGACGCCCTTAGAGAGCGCATGACAATGCCTTTCTTAACTTTAACTGCCTGAGTCACCCTTTTAATAATTTTTTGTGCATCACCCACTCGCAGAGGTGCATCACTATCTATCCCCTCAATAATAGAATTAATAGATTTTACAGCATCTTCTTTCTGCATTTGTTCAGTTGCTTCTGCATCCAGTTCTACAGTGGGGGAGAAGAATAACTTACTCATTTCTACTGCATCTGTGAGGCGAGTCAAGCTAGGTCCAATCAATGCGGCCAATTGTTCTAACCAAGGGCGATCGCTCTGTGGGTCTACTTCATATCCTGCTTTTTGCCATACGGGAATTAATCTATCAGTCAGTTCTGCTACTGGTAAATTATGTAAATATTGACTATTTATCCAATCCAACTTATCCCAGTCAAACTTACCTCCCGCTTTATTCACTCTCTCAAAAGTGAAGTTTTGAGCTGCTTCTGTCAGGGTAAATATTTCTTGGGTTGAGTCTGGAGGCGTCCACCCAAGCAAACACATATAATTTGCTAGTGCTTCCGGGATAAAACCTAATTCTTTAAAATCAGAAATTGAAGTTACGCCATCCCGTTTTGACAGTTTGCGTCCTTCTTGATTAAGAATTAGAGGTGTATGAGCAAATTCTGGTACTTTTCCCTCTAGGGCTTCATAAAGTAATATTTGTTTAGCTGTATTAGCAATATGGTCTTCACCACGAATTACATGGGTAATTTCCATATCCATATCATCTACTACCACTGCCATATTGTAGAGGGGTTGTCCCACTGTCTTTACACTAGCAGCACGGGAGATGACCATATCTCCACCCAAGTCGCTGCCCTTCCAGGTTACTGTCCCTCTAACCAGGTCCTTCCAGTTAATTGTTCGGTCATCGTCAATTTTAAAACGAATTACTGGCTGTCTTCCTTCTGCTTCAAAAGCTGCTTGTTGTTTAGGTGTAAGGTCACGGTGGCGGTTGTCATAGCGGGGTGCTTCTTTTCTCGCTTTCTGAGCTTCCCGCATTTCCTCTAGTTCTGCTTCTGTACAATAGCAGCGATAGGCTAATCCTTTATCTAGTAATTTTTGAGTGGCTGCTTGGTATAATTCTAACCGTTGAGACTGGTAAAATGGCCCTTCATTCCATTCTAATCCTAACCAGGCCAGTCCCTCCATAATATTTTCTGTATATTCTGGACGCGATCGCTCTATATCTGTATCTTCTATTCTGAGGATAAATTTTCCTTTCTGGTTTTGGGCAAATAACCAGTTAAATACAGCTGTTCTGGCTGTACCGATATGTAAATTTCCTGTTGGACTTGGGGCCAGACGAACTCTAACACTCATATCAATTTCTATTTTAGTTTTTTGTTTTTAGATTCTTTTCTACATCCTGGCTCAATCTGAGAAGATATCAATTTTACCAGAGTGATATTAAAATCTATAATTTTGATACTGATTTGATTCCCTACTTTTATCATAAAATATAGAGTTTCACCAAACAGCAGTTACTGTTCGTATGATGTTCAGTATATTCTGAGGTTTAAGTTGTCTCTCTACGGGACTGACGGGATTCGAACCCGCAACTTCCGCCGTGACAGGGCGGTGCTCTAACCAGTTGAACTACAGTCCCTTATTTTCAAGCCATGTACTATTATGGGGTTTTTCTTTTTATTTGTCAAGCATTTCTCTAAATTTTTTTTCTCTGTGTTGTTCTAAGAGCTGAAACCTGAGACTATAGTAAGGTTTTGATACTTAATCTTTTAACGGAATTGCCGAGGTCAGATATTAGGGCTGAAACAGTAAATCTACTGACTACTGAATAGTTAAACAGGTAGTCTACCCTAAATATACTATGGCACTATAGTTTTTATTTTGCTGCTTGATATGGTTGGTCGGCAAGTTCTATAAATTTCCACATCACTAATGACTACTGAATAGTTAAACAGGTAGTCTACCCTAAATATACTATGGCACTATAGTTTTTATTTTGCTGCTTGATATGGTTGGTCGGCAAGTTCTATAAATTTCCACATCACTACTGACTACTGAATAGTTAAACAGGTAGTCTACCCTAAATATACTATGGCACTATAGTTTTTATTTTGCTGCTTGATATGGTTGGTCAGTAAGTTCTATAAATTTCCACATCACTACTGACGATTAACTACCAGGGTCATTTCATTCTAGATTTTGACAATGAATTTATTGATTTTCAGACAGCGAAAGATAAATTTCCTAAAGCTGTAAATAACGTGGTTTCGTCAATACATAAAATGGCAAAGTTTAGAATGAAATAGCCCTGATTAACTACTGAATAGTTAAACAGGTAGTCTACCCTAAATATACTATGGCACTATAGTTTTTATTTTGCTGCTTGATATGGTTGGTCAGTAAGTTTTATAAATTTCCACATCACTACTGACTATTGGTACTTACACAAAATAAAGCCAGAAAATAGGATCAAATATAGATGGGCAGAGGCTTTTACGTCAAAAAGGCATAAATCCTGAATAACCAGGGGTTCTAGCCATTTTTAAGGCATCGACGTAATTTCCTTGTCTAGACTGAATTTGACGCATTTTTCCTACGATAAAATGTCTAAGTACCACTACTGAATAGTTAAACAGATAGTCTACCCTAAATATACTGTAGCACTATAGTTTTTATTTCGCCTACTGACTGCTAACTAAAGATTAGTGCTAAATATCAAAATCTGAGTAATTTGTAGAGGGTTAAAATTATTATCGCTAACTAGGATGAGCGATCGCTGACCGTCTGCCAATTTTGGGCCAAAAGTTATACCTTCAATATTGTCTAAGACTATTTCTAGAGTGCTGAAATCTAAGAGTAATTTTTTTTGCACTGGAGAAATATCAGTAATTTGATTATTTAAACCATCAATTTTTTGAATATTATCTGCATCTGATAAATCTATTTGGAAAAGTTTAATTACATTTCCTGTTCCTAGGGAAAAAGACCGTTCTAAACTTAAAAGATGAGTATCATCTAACGCAAGTAAATCGACTAAACCATTGGTACTAAAACCACCTACATTATTAGAATTAGTAGCAATAGGTTCTGTGATGTATAGAAATTCTGTTTCTGGCTGACCTTTAGCCAAATCATACCCTATAATTCGACAGTAGCTACCCATACTAAAAGTTGGTTCTTTGCCATCTTGAACTAAAGCATTTTCTGTAGCGGTGAAGAGATATTTTTGACTAGGGGTAATAGTTAAACTTTCAAGAGCCAGATTATTTCTAACTCCATTGTTTGTTTCTACGAGAAATTTTTCAGGGATTGGCAAATTTTGTAGTTGTTTACCTGTGAGAGAAAATTCTCTAATAAATGGTTGTATTTGACGTTTCCTATCTCCTTCAGAAGCAACCAATAAAGTCTCTCCTGTAAAAGCAATTCCTTCTGAGTCAATACTCAAAGCGGGAAATGGTTTACCTGTTTCATTCAATAAAGTTGTGACATCTGTAAAAGTTACAGTTTCCTCTAAAATTTTATCTTGCTCTAGGTCAATTTTCAGAGTATAAAATCGAGCTGGTGCTTTGCTACTACGGTCATCAGAAATTGCGTAAAAAATTTGTTTTTCTGGATTGTAAGTTATGGCAGAAAGCCCACCAACTTCTGTATTTTTAAATTTTAATTTTGTGGGAAAGTTTACCTCTCCTAAAAAAGTGACTTGAGGAATAGTTGTTTTAGTAGCTGAATTAATTATTCTGTCTGTAATTACAGTAATAATCAAACAAGTAATTAAGGTGATAATTAGGTATTTATAAGTTCTATGTTTAAAGATATTCATATATCAAAGTCTGATAGGGAACAGGGAACAGGGAAAGAAAAACAGGGTGCATCTCAATTTTGAATAAAGCCAAAAATTTATCGCTTTTAGGCAACAGCTCATCTGGCAACAGGTAACAGGGAATATATAGGAAAAAATGGCGTTGGTTAATCAAGCTATGAAACCTAAATTTTGCTAAATATAAAATGCTTTTCAGTTAATAGTTTGGCAATTGCCATTAAAGCACAATCATAGCCAAAATCACCAATGCCGAAAAAAGTATTTTTGCAAATATGATATCCACCCGAAAAACATAATAAAAAACAGGGAAAAAGTTGAATTTTTATAATTTATGGAACGTAAGCATTCAGCTATTAGCTGTCAGCTATCAACAATAATAACTTACCTTTAAGGAAGGAGTTTAAATGAATATAGAATTTAAAAATTTTGTCATAAGATTTAACTCTGACTAGATTAATACAGGGCATTGCTGAATTAAGGTATGAAAGTAGGTTTATAGGGAACAGGGAACAGGGAACACCGGATCTGGGAAAAGTTAATATTAACAAGTAGTTCAAACCATCCAAAATCAAAAATCCCAAATACAAAATTATCAAATCATACCCAGAATCAGCAACGCCTAATACAGCTTTGAAACTACACCAAAAGCAATAGCTGATAGCTAATAGCTGACGGCTGAATGCTTACTATGGAACTTATCATTTTTTTATTGTACGAATAAATCACAAATTAAGATGTAACGAACTTTTTTGAATTTGGTATTATTTTCTATTAATATAGATAACATAATACTTTCTCACCTTCCTTCTTCTTAATTATGAATAATTGCTTCTTCTTTCTTCCTTCTTACCGAATCATTAAGGTTTAAAGCCTCTCCTTTAAAAGAGAAACAAGCGGTCGTTAGCGCAGCTTCCCGAAGGGTGGGATGGAGATCTTCGGAGCGGGTCTGTAAGAACGGGTCTCCTCGCCATATCCAATCGACCAAGAG
>NZ_RCBY01000013.1 GCF_003838195.1 Okeania hirsuta | reverse complement strand
CCATATTCCATTCCCTATTCCCTGTCCCCTACTAATCAAGTGTTAAATAATTTTGCACAGATACTTAATAGCATGGTTAGCTAGTTTCAGCTTTTTCTCAAAAAAAAACTAGATAGTTTCAAAGTCATCACCAGTAATATCTAGATTACTATCTAATTGCAGGAATTGTATAGCATTATTGTCTGCGTCAATATAGTACATTAAACCTTGGTCTGAGTCGTAGACTAGGTTGGCATCTTGATTTTGAGCAAATTCATCAAGAGTAGTAAATTCGTCAGGGTTGAAAGTATCACCAGGCCCAATTAACTCGTCGAAGCTATTAGCATCAAGCTGTATTTTGTCTTGTCCTGAAGTAAAGTCAGTGAGACTGTCTACTCCAGAATCTCCTGGAACAAAATTATTGAGAGTATCGAAACCAAATACCTGAGTGCCATCTGAAATAAATGTCTCTGACTCGAAAAACTCAAAACGGAAAATATCGGATCCTTGACCCCCTTCTAGCAAGTCATTACCTCCACCACCCTCAATTAGATCGTCCCCTTTACCTCCGAAAACCATATCATCGCCTCCTCCACCTCTAACCGTATCATTACCACGGTTTCCCGAAACTAGATCGTTTCCTTCTTCTCCAGCAACTAAGTCATCATCTTTACCACCATAGACGCTATCATTTCCAGTACCGCCTCTGACATTATCAAACCCCCGATCGCCAAAAACTAGATCGTCTCCTTCCTCACCTCTGACTAGGTCATTATCTCTACCTCCAAATACAGTATCATTTCCATCACCACCTCTAACCGTATCAGACCCTCGGTTACCACTAACCCAATCATCTCCTTTATCTCCACTAACCCAATCATCGTCTTTTCCTCCATAGGCGGTATCACTATCTTTTCCGCCAAATATAGTATCAGACCCCCGGTTACCGTGAAGTTCATCATCTCCTCTATTTCCACTAACCCAATCATCATCTCTTCCTGCATAGACAGTATCATTATCTTTTCCAGCAAATATAGTGTCTTGGGCACCTCTACCTTCTATCAAATCATCTCTATCAAGACCTAAAATCGAATCCCTGCCATTTGTACCAAACAACGATTTGTTGCTATTGTTAGGAGAATCAATTATCACTGTTACAGCATCACCAATTTCAGCAGGATCGCTTGGTGGTTGATTAATAATAGGTTCCTCGTCGCCGAAATCTGGAATAATTGGATTAGGAGTAATTTCTGACATAGTAATTTTTTACTGATTTTCATTAACTAATATTGACTTTTTGGATTCAAACAGTAAAATTGATTCAACTATAAATTAGGCAAAAAATATCGAATCATAAAATTCATAACAGTATATTCGTGCAATAATTTAGACATCAAAATTCTGTGCCTTAAAATAAAATAACACAAATATATTTATATATCTTCATTAGTTATTGATTAAGCCTAATCTATGATGTTTGTAGAGTAGATGTTTGATGCCCTAGTTTTGCTTCAGTATCTACAAGTTTAAAATTAATTTCAAAAAATTTTATTTGCTTCTGTTGCTTAAGCTGACCTGACCTGACCTATTTTATTTACATATTAAGTTAGTCAAGTAGACGTTTAATCATCTTATTTTGTTTCAGTACTTATACAGGTAACATTCCGCACTTAATTTTGTAGTACAAATTATTTCTGGCTAAGAGTTTTATATAACAAAAACTAAAACTGTCAGAATTAATTATAATACTACACAAGCTTATTGACTCTATTCTTAAGAATGAAGAATAAAATCAACTTTATAGCAATGTGCGCTGGCATATTTACAAATTACAAAAACTGTCCAATAGCTAAAAGCCTTGTATTATCGGTCTTTTATTCCCCCTGTTGCCTGTTGCCTGTTGCCTGCGCACAGCGCTATATTCGTTGAAAATCTCTTGCAGTACCCTTGAAGTGCAGAATGTCAAATACAATTAACATTTAACTTCAGTATTTATAAGTTGCAAGATGAACCTTTTTGGTAGAAGCGATTAGTTATATCTATATTTCTTGTACCTATGCTTTTGTAATTACAACAAGACTTATATATTAGGTATTTAGGAAATTGATAAACTGCCCTAAATATACTTAGAGTTTTAAGTTTATTTAGTGAATATTTAGATCATATTTTTGAAAGTGGTGTATAAAACTTGTAGATACATTCCTATTCTTTAATTGTTCTCTCCTCACCTCACTTTAAAATGGGGGTAAAGATTTTTTCAGTAGATTTTCTAGATACTTAAAAAATATCCTCTGATCATTATTCTAATATTTTTCGTAATTTCCGGTTAATTTATTTAAGTTATACAAAAAAAAGTCATTATTTAGATTTCTTAGACTTTGCAGCAGTTTCCATCCAATGCAGACATAAAATTCCGGAATATCTCCAGATAATTCTCACTATCATCTTTCCTTTCTCCTGTACGTCGCCAATCCAACAGCTCCTCTTTCTGACTCGGTCTTCCGCTCATCATACGATAACTAATTATCTGGATACTATATAATACCAAGCGTGAAAAAAGAATGTTACGAATAGTAAGAGGAATAAAAAGACAAATGCAGGATATGTCCTTTGACAAAGCGGTCGATCTTCGGAGCTTCCCGTAGGGTGGGATGGCGATCTTCGGAGCGGGTCTGTAAGAACGGGTCTCCTCGCCATATCCAATCGACCAAGAGAGCGGTGCGACCCCGCGACGACGCCAGCTCGCTTCCGGAACGCGCACCAAGAGAAAAGAATGATTTCCGACCTGAAAAATGGTACTGAAACTATTCCCGTGTGACTCGGTCCGACTGAGTTCCCCTCCTGGGAGGGACGGGGGTGGGGTGGGTTAGAGATGGGTTGACTCCTAAGAAATATCCTAGCTATTTGTAGCAAATATTTATTAATTTGGTATAAGAGGTCTAATCTTTTATCATTTTCTTTGTGGGTTTAATACCCCACCGTCAACGGGGGTGTTCACGCATTACTTGGGGGAGCGTAGACGCGGAGCGGCAGGTCGTTGACTATCCCCATGTAATTTTCCTCCTGTCTCCTGTCTCCTGTCTCCTTCTTCAATAAAGCAGAAAAGTTTATTTGAACTGATAGAGTATTTCTCCAAAGTCTCTATTTGACACAATTCTAGGAGCCAGAAATAGGAAAGTTAGTTTTATAATAAATAATTAACTAGATTGTATATCACTATCAATTGCTAGAAATAGGTAATTATGGAAACTATTACTGCTGCTCTTAAGGAGTGGAATATTGCTATTAATACTTTAGAAAAAGGCAACACAATTATGTTGTTAAGAAAGGGTGGTATTCAGGAACAGGGCGGTCGTTTTGCTGTTGCGTATAAACAGGTATTACTCTATCCAACTTTTGAACATCAACAGCCAGATTTACTTAAGCCAGAATATGTAAATCAGGTGCAAGTTGTAGATTCAGGTTGGCATCCTGAGAAGATAAAAATTAGTAGTTTTGCTGAGATTACTCATATTTTGCCAGTGAGTGATGAATCTATCTTAAATAAGTTGTTTGTTTATCATATTTGGAATGAAAAATTTGTCAGCGATCGCCTAAAATGGAAACCTCAACAACCACTGTATATTTTACTTTTAAGAACTTATAAACTTTCCCGAAGCTGTGATTTTTTTTATCGTCGCGAATATGGAAGCTGTCGTTCCTGGATAGAGTTAGTTAGACCAATTAATATTACTAACTCAGTTCCTGTTTTTACTGACGATCGTTATCAAAGTTTATCCACAGAAATTTGTCAGATTTTTACCGAATAATTTAGATTTAAAGTATCTTTTTTCATATACTTCGTAAGAGCATTTAGCCATCAGCTATTAGCTATCAGCTATTAATTTTGGGAAAGGTAAAAGCAACCTTTGAAATTGAGAAAGAATAAAAATTTACTGCCAAAGTCCCCGGACTCAATCTTAGAAGTAATTATTCATTACTAATTGCTGATAGCTGACTGCTAATAGCTGTTTGCGCAGCATTCCGTAGGAAATGCTTACTATACTTCTCTTTCTCTGCTCCCTCTCCCTACTCCTAGTTCCGGTGCTCATTCTTCCATGAATGTAGCAATATTTTATGAAATTGGTATTACAAACTACTGTAAGATAATGAAATTATCATTAATCAAACTATGAATACCAATATTAATTCTCAATATCTGAATCTGGAAAACGCTCGGATTCATTATCTTGAAACAGGCCCAACAAATTCGGTTAGTGTACTTTTGTTACATGGGGCAAGTTTTAGCGCTCAGACATGGCAAGAAATTGGGACTCTTGAACTTTTAGCTATGACAGGTTATCGAGCAGTTGCTGTAGATATTCCCGGGTATGGTCGTTCTAAAAGAACATCAGTTTCTAGCGTAAGTTTTTTACTAGAATTATTAAATATTTTAAAATTAAATCTTCCAGTTTTAGTATCTCCTTCTATGAGTGGAAGTTATAGCTTTCCTTTTGTGATTAATCATGGAGATAAATTAGCAGGTTTTGTCGCGATTGCGACCGTGGGAATTCAACGTTTCCAGAATCAATTAGAAGGAATTGAATTACCCACATTAGCTATTTGGGGAAGTAATGATCGTATAGTTCCTCTAGTACAAGCAGATCTGTTAGTAAAACTAATGCCAAATTCTCAAAAAGTTATTCTAACTAATGCTGGTCATGCTTGTTATATGAAAGAAACGGAAGAATTTCACAAACATTTAATTAAATTTATTGAAAGCTGTAGAAATAAGTAATTTATATAAATATGTAGGGGATGCTCGAAATATAATGAAAATCTTAAATATGAATTAATTTAGATGATTAAATACTCCTAATATGGTCATTATAAGTAATTTGTAAAAATCTCAAAAAATAGATACAAAATATTTCATTATTCCCCTTTGAATTGTTCCCTTTTTTCAACATTTGTTTTGTAGGATAACCCTAATAATCAATATATTAATTAATATTAATTATAGCAATCCTAAATCATTCGCGATAATTTTATTGCTTTAGTATTTCTCATTGCCTATTCCCTGTTCCCTGTTTCCTAAAATCTACAATATCTCACAACTCAAAAAAGATAAATTCCGACCTAATAAATGGTATCAAAGCTATTTATTCTGTACGTCGCCAATCCGACAGTTCCCCTACCTGAGGAGTGACTCCTAAGAAATAACCTAGTTATATCAAATCCGTTTAATTCGGTATAAAAAAATGTTCCATCTTCAACCATTACCAAATATTTCTCGATATCCCCATCTCCCCATCTCCCCATCTAATTACACCCATGCTACCGGATTTGATATTATTTGTAGCAAATATTTATCAAATTGGTATTATATTCGATTTAATACTTATAGCAGTTTACTGTTTGATCAGGTACAAAATGCTGAAGTATTAGACAACACAAACAAAAGAATAGATTTTAATAGAAAACTGTACCTTACTATCTTGAAAAATGCGGTATAAAAAACTGGTATAGCAGTGGAAGGAAAGGTGAGGACATATCAAAAGCTTAAAACTCAGGCAACGCTAGATTTTTTCTTCTTTCCTAGATAACTAAACGCCTTCTTCCTTCTTCCTTCTGCTATAATAGAGAATAGATGGAGTAGTTTTTTGATAACTAATTAAGCAAACATTATAATGATAATTAAGGATGAATACTACCGTCAGGCATGATTGCACCTTTAAGGTCAGTATCTCGGAAATTTGCAGTGTCCAGTTTCGCACCGCGAAGGTTGACACCACGAAGATTAGCACCTCGTAAATAGGCTTTGCTGAGATTAGCATTCGTAAGATTTGCACCCCGTAAGTCCGCACCTTCGAGAGAAGCTTCCCTAAGATTAGCATTCTTCAAGTAGGCACCCAGTAAATTAGCATTTTTGAGATTACTACCTTCGAGATTAGCACTTTCGAGATCGGCATTTTCTAAATTCACGCTGCGATAACCATGACCTTTGTATCCTGCGAGTATAGCATCTTTAAGATTAGCCTGTTTTAACTTAGCACCTTTGAGATTAACACCATCTAATTTGGCATTCTTCAAATTCGCATTTTCGAGATCGGCATTCTCTAACTCAGCACTAAATAAATTTGCGTATCTGAGTTTAGCATTTTTCAGGTTAGCATTTTCTAGCTTGGCATAACCAAGGTTAGCTCCCCACAAATTAGTATCTCGAAGATTTGCTTGACTCAGGTTCACATTCCACAGATTAGCATACCCTAGATTAGCATACCCTAGATTAGCAGACTGTAAATTTGCGTATCTGAGTTTAGCACCTCTCAAGTCAGCATTTGATAAATTAGCAGATGAAAGATTAATACCTCCCAAACTTGCTTTCCATAGATCGGCATCTTCGAGGTTAGCATTATTGAGATCGGCACCTTCTAGACTAGCATCTTTGAGGTTGACATTTTTCAAGTTTCCATAAGCTAAGTTAATATTATTCAACTCACACCGAGGACACTGACCTGTTTGCAATAAAACTTGCTGCAAATGCTGCTTTCTCGCATTAGAACGAGATATTTCTAGCTCTATCCGAGAATTTAACCATTTATTTTCACCCCAGGTTGTTAGTGCTGCCATGGTACTAGAAAATGCTATTAGGCACAAACTAATTGTTGCTACTCCAGCAAATATTTTTGTAGTTTTTTTCCTGCCAAATTGCATTGTTTGAGTTTTCATATTTTCTGCATTATCAATAGATTTCAGCGTGTGGAGAGCAATATCAGCATTGGGGAAGCGATGTTTTGAATTTGGTTCCAGCATTTTTTCTAGCCAATTAACAAATGCTGGTTCTAGTTTTGGCAGTAATTTCTTAAAATTAATTCGATAGCTATCATCAACTAATTTGCCGATTTCACTGGATTTTGTATTAGTTAATAAACATATTAAAGTTGCACCTAAACTGTACAAATCTGATGCTTTTGTGAGTTCCCTGTTGAACAATTGTTCTGGTGGCATAAATCCTAAAGTGCCTTTGACTGCACTACTAATTGCTACATTACCATACCCACTGCGGGCAAATCCAAAATCTACCAGGTAAACTTTTAGTTGAGTAACGTTGCGTTCAACTAAGATATTTTCTGGTTTAATATCCCGATGAATAATTGGTGGTACTTGTTGTTGTAGGTAAACTAAAACTTCTAATACTGATTGAGCAATTTGTTTAATTTCTGCTACTGTCCAATGCTTTGTTGGGTCAAGAGAGGGGGCATTTTTGTACTCTTGTACTAAGCAAAAGCCATTTTCTGTTTCAAATGAATCTAGATAACGTGGAATACTAGAATGATTGAGTTGTTGGAGTAGTTCAATTTCTCGATGATAACTATCATATTCTGCCCAATTGGCAAATTGATATTGTTTAGTTACAACAGGTGTTTTTGTCGTAGTATCAGTTGATAAATAAGTAATGCGACCTCCATTTGGATTACAACCTAGTTCTTGTTGAACTTGATAACGTTGGTTAAAAAACTCTGGCAGATTCGTCATAATTAGTAATTTTTTTAGACCTTTGATACATTGGACAAAAAATTGAACCTTAAATATTGTAGCTTTGAATTAGTAGTTATATTATGTCCATGTCCGGTTGATTACTTATAAATAAAATGACGGGGGAGTCAGGAGTCAGGAGTCAGGAGTCAGCAGGGAAGAAAGAAGGAAGAAGATAAAAGTGGATGAGGATGCTAAAAGAAGCTACTATCCTTTACCTTTAACTATTCCCAAACAATTATAGACACCGAAGCAACTGTTGGTTGTTAAATTTATAATAGACAAAGATAATATTAACAGATTAAGCATCTAATGGATAATAGAATGAACAAAATTTGCCATTTCATTTGACAAGTTTAATATTACTTATCAGTTTTACCAATATCTTATTTTTGTAAGCATTTCCTCCGGAATGCTGCGCAAACAGCCGTCAGCTATCAGCCATCAGCTATTGCTTCTTTTTAGTTATAGATAAAAGCTTTACTAATTGAATAAGAATTAAATTTTAATATAAAAGGCCTTTAAAGTCTATATATTAAGATCCCCTCATAAAAGCTTATAGCTGACAGCTTATAGCTGAATGCTTACTTATTTTTAGATATCATCTGCTATAACTTTAAATGAAAAATTAATCAAGAGACTTTTCTGAAGACATCTCTATAAAACAACGATTAAAAAAAAGGCTTATGTAATTTCTGGAAATTTATATTAGATATCTTCAAAAATAAAAAATCAAATCAATTATGATGATATATCATCAATTATTTCCCCCTTTTCCCTGTTCTATTTTCCCTGTAAATGTCTATTATAGTGTTTATATTAATTCCCAAAAATTTACTTATGTCAAAAGTTAAATTAGTAGTCTTTGATATGGCAGGTACTACTGTCAAAGACCAAAATGAAGTCCAAAATTGTTTTTTAGAAGCTGCTGCAAGTACAGGACTTGAGGCAGAAGTAGACCGTGTAAATTCAATGATGGGATGGTCGAAAAAATTAGTTTTTGAAACACTTTGGCAAGCACAAATAGGTCAAGAACATCCTGATTATCCTGCTAAAGTTGAAACTTCTTTTACTAAATTCAAAGAAATCCTGGAAAATCACTATAAAACTCAGTTGCTCGAACCAACAAAGGGGTGCTTAGAAATTTTTACTTGGTTGCGATCGCAAAATATAAAAATTGCTTTAACAACTGGATTTTATCGAGAAGTAACTAACATTATTTTACACCGTTTAGAATGGGACAAAAAGTTAAATAGTGATTATATTGGAGACAAAAAATCAATTATTCAAGCCTCTATTACTCCCACAGAAATTTATAATAATGAAGGTCGCCCGACACCTTACATGATTCAAAAAGCCATGTATAAACTAGGGATAAAAGACTCACAAACTGTCATTAAAATTGGGGATACTCCTTCTGACTTAGAAGCAGGGATTAATGCTAATTGTTTATATACTTTTGGTGTAACAAATGGTACTCATACAAAAGAACAATTAGCACAATACCGCAATGATGGATTACTCAATTCGCTCTTAGAGTTAAAAGACAAAATTGTACATTTATTAGAATAAGTGGGAAATAAAACATGACTCAAATTCATCAAGCAGATGTTATCGTTGTCGGTGCAGGTATCGTTGGTTTAGCTCACGCTTTAGCAGTTGCCAAACTTGGTCTCAAGGTAGTAGTCTTTGAAAGAAACCCTTATGCAGTGGGAGCATCTATTCGTAACTTTGGTATGATTTGGCCAATTGGACAGCCATATGGAGAATTACGAGATCGCGCTCTCAAATCAAGAGAAATTTGGTTAGAAGTTGGAGCAAAAGCAGGTTTTCATTTAGACCGATGCGGTTCCCTACATCTTGCCTACCGAGAAGATGAACTACAAGTAATCAAGGAATTCATAGAAACTACAACTCAACAAAAGCAAGAGACATTAGCTTTGCTCACACCCGAGCAAGTAGCAGAAAAAACTCCTGCTGTAATTACTGATGGTTTATTAGGAGCATTGTGGAGCGCAACAGAAGTAATAGTTGACCCCAGAGAAGCAATCAAAAAAATACCTGGTTTTTTATCAGCAGAATACAATGTTGAGTTCAAATTCGGCACAGTTGTCACAGAAATTTCCCATCCTTATCTGATAGCAAGTGGAGAAAAATGGCAAGCAGACCGTATTTTTGTTTGTAGCGGGGTTGACTTTGAAACTTTATATCCTGATACTTTTGCCAACAGTGGGATAACAAAAGTAAAATTACAAATGATGCGAACAGTTCCTCAACCTGAAAATTGGCGTGCTGGTGTGGCATTATGTGGTGGGTTAACCTTGACTCATTACACTTCTTTTGCTCATTGTCCTTCTTTAGCAACACTCAAAACCAGAATTGAAACAGAAACTCCCCATTTTCCTGAGTGGGGAATTCATGTAATGATGTCACAAAATGCAGCAGGTGAATTAATTATTGGTGATTCCCATGAATATGGTTTGAACCCAGAACCTTTCGACCGAGTACAAATCAATCAATATATATTAGATTACTTGAAAAAATTTGCTCAGGTTCCTGAGTTAGAAATTACCGAAACTTGGCATGGAGTTTATGCCAAACTTCCAGGCAAAACTGAATTTATCACTCAACCAGAAACGGGAGTCACAATTATTAACGCCTTGAGTGGAGCAGGTATGACTTTATCCTTTGGTTTAGCAACAGAAGTAGTGGAAAAAATGCTGTAATTTTTTCTACCTTAATTTCTTGAGAGAAAAAGCCAGAAATACTGGTTTTTCTATTTATTAATAATTTGAATATTATAGCACTGCACAAATAGGTGAGGACATTCCTCTATTTCCTACTCCCTTTTTACTCAAATTTATTGTCCTAACTAAAGAAAGTACTGCTATAATATTTAGCTACAAATTCATAGATATTTTGATTCATTTTGTATTTTTCTCCGACAACCGAATCCATCCGATAAATCAGTGAAATTACATAGAGAAAAGCTTAAATTTGATTCACTTTGTCAGTAAGGCGATCGAGTCTATGTTTTTGTCTTAAAATACTAAGATTTTTCCACAGAGTTGAAACCTTTTTAACAAGAAAAAAGTCTTATAATCATAGTAGCTTCTTAAGTTTAAAAGACTTTGCAAATGCATAAAAAGCTTGAGAATTCATCAATATAATGCAAAAAAAACATCAACAATGGCAGAAATTTTAGCACTTCAAATTGATTCTAATCAAATTAATCTTGTACCAGGATTTACCGTTTCACGATTCGGCACTGTAGGAGCAATAGATAGCTTTGACTCTTATGATATTACTATCAATGAACCTCAATTATTAGAAGTTAACTTGTTCGATATTATCACCAGTGCTGATATCATAGTAAATGATAGTAATGGAAATCCTATTCCTGGTGGAGCAGGAAGTCAGCCACTTTCTACCCCAGAAAATTTTACAATTCCTCTCAATCCTGGTAACTATCAAGTATTAGTATTTCAACCACTTAATGATTTTCCTCTAGGAGGCACAAATTATCAACTTGATTTAGCCTCTATTAGTTCCAACAACCCACCAATCAATCCACCAGTAAATCCTCCCACCAACCCACCAATCAATCCGCCAGTCAACCCTCCCATCAACCCTCCTGGTTTTACTGATAATAGTAATGACAGTATAAACACAGCAACTCCTTTAGGTCGTATAGTTCCCGAAATACCCATAACTCGCTCGGCTACAATTAATGATTTTGACACAGTAGATTACTATCGCGTTACAGTTGATCAACCCATAACTTCAGGAGTTGCCTTGCAAAATATTACTGGCAATCTTGATGTAGAAGTATTAGATAGCAATGGTAACTTAATTGCCAGTGGTAACAACCTGGACTCATCAAATGAGGCATTTCAGGCACCTTTCTTTACCCCCGGCGAATATTTTATCAATGTTTTTCAGACTGCTCCTGGTATTACCAGTAACTATGATTTAAGCCTATTTCCAGCAAGTGCAAACATTAATCCTGTACCACCCCCTAACCCTCAACCAATACCACCTAATCCCCAACCAATACCACCAAACCCTAACCCACAACCACAAACTATCCGTTTTGATGGACAGATAGATGGAAGTGATGAAGTTGTGACAAATCGTGAAGACATGAGTTTCGTTTCTAAAGAGGATTTTCTCTTAAATGCTACACCAGGCACTCCATTAACAATCGATCTGATCGGTATAAATAATGGTTTCGATCCCTTATTAGAAGTTTATCAACTGCCTCCAAATAGTCCTGTGCTTGAGGTTAACGAACAAGCTATTCTAATTGCAGCTAACGATAATAGTGGTGGTGGTGTTAATGCTAGAATTGGACCGGGAGTTCCATCAGATGTAACAATTCTTTCACCAGGAACCAATACTCCCATAAGTGTTCCTGCGGAGTTAACTTTAGCACCAGAATTTCAATATCTGTTGCGCCTGACTTATACAGAGCTACCTACTATTCCTATTGGAGGCTTTTCCTTAAATGCAAGTGTCCCTGATGGTTTTATTAGTCTTGCTCCAGTCAGATTAGGAGTTACTGTAGGCGATCCAATTGTTGCAGGAGATCCGCCAATCAATGAGTTTCCTAATGGAGGAAGCTTTTTCTAAAAAAAGCAGGAAACACCGGATCTGGGAACAGGAAACAGTAGGAAAAATATTTCCCTGTCTAAAGACCATTATCAGTATAAGTCCTAACCTATCTGTCTATTGCTATACTAAAAATCATCATTGAGGAAGTAGAAAGAAGTAGTCAATAGTCACTTAGAAGCCGTTCCTAGGGGAATCTACAGTAGTCTGTAAGCAGTCAATGGGAATTTTAAGCCCACAAATCCCATTGGCACCACCGGTGAGGTGTGAGGTATTATATTAAGTTAGGCATAAAAAAATGTCCATCTTCAAATGTTACTAAATCTTGTTTTATCTTTATCCCTCCTGAAGAGGCGACTCCTATCACCTAACGAATTTATACCAATGCTGCAGGATTTGATATTAAATCCATAAAGCATAAGGATAAAGATCGACTTTTTAGAGGCACAGTAATATTGTGTCCCGTTGAAAATTATTACCTATCAGGAAATGTTGCAGGGTTTAAATTGATAGAGCGAGGTTCGATGAATTAATTCTCGCTCTCAAATCTACACCCAATATGGCCTACATGACAATAGAGTCAAAAGAGCACAAAAAAGTTACAGCATTTTTCATTTAATGTAGACTACAAAATTCTTTTTGCAAGCGGGAGTAGTGAGTAATATCATGTCCGGATAATTTAATGTAGACTACAAAATTCTTTTTGCAATCGGGAGTAGTGAGTAATATCATGTCCGGATAATTAGTGATAAAAAAACTTTCTCCTTTTCCTCCTCTTTATTCTTTTTTTCTTCTTCTTTATTGCTTCTTTCTTACCTCCTGACTCCTCTGTCATTTATTTATAACTGTTCAACCGGACATGATATAGCGGTGCTGCCCCGCGTCGGCGACAGACACAAGCGGTAGGAACCCGGTGAGGTCTCCTGTCCCTCCAGGACGTTAAGCGTTAACGTAGTTGTGCGCTAGCAAACGCCATGGGAACGGCGACCAAGAGAGGGAGTAGAAAAATGCTTTGGCCACTATAGTCTATCTATGTGAAAACCGCCATAACTCAATCAAAGCTAAGTTATCTTTTTTGATTGATGCAAAAATCAGCTTTTTGTGCTATAATGTAATACATAATTAGAGAATAATTATAGTTAAAAAATCTATAGTTTTTAGGTGGTATTTCTCAAGAGATGCTAATAAAAGGTACAAACAGACGAATTATGATTGCCTTTTGTCAAATGCGGAGAATAGTTCGGTTATCTCTATGTTCTGAGAGTTGCCTGTTAGGAGCTGGTTGAGCCATTATCGATGTATGAGAAATAACTTAAATAATAATATTACCAAAGTTTTGCGGAAATGGTTAAGGATAGATTGCAGTTAATCTAATCTACTAGTAGTTTTAAGGACAAATTAAAATTTCTACTTATTAAGATGAACATTTCGCCTTTAAATTTACTCTAGATTTGTATTACAAAGAAGAAAAGCGGACTCATACTGAGTTTACTTTAATAGAGGAAATAAAGTATAATTATTGTCAATGTAAATAATGTAAAAATAAAATTTCCCTTATAAGTCCATTCAGCGAATCGACCAAGAGAAAAGAGAATATTCCCGATCTCAAGCCTCCTGATTGTAGAGGTACTGAAGTCCGCAGCTCCGACCCAGGAAGCTAACTGATAACTGAAATGACCACTTGATGGCATATGTGTAGGGATGGGAAAGCCTATTCTCATGTAGTTGTATCTCAAATTCTTCCCATTGTAGGAACACACAATAACTACTGCGATATTTAAAATAAGGAGTTTATGAAAAATGTCAACACTAAATCAAGAAAAGAAGAAAACTCAAAAGACAAGCAAATCAAGTCCTCGCTCCTACTCCTCAATGGATACAGTTCGTACTTATCTACATGAGATTGGCCGTGTACCACTTCTGACTCGTGAGGAAGAAATTGTGTATGGCAAGAAAGTTAAGTACATGATGCAACTTTTGGAGTCAAAGGAAAAATTAGAGGAGAAGCTAGACAGAGCAGCAACTCAGGAAGAATGGGCAGAATTTTTACAGTTAAGTGAAGAAGCACTAAACCAAACAATAAAGCATGGTCGCCGTGCCAAGCAAAAAATGATTGAAGCTAACCTTCGCTTAGTAGTAGCGATCGCTAAAAAGTACCAAAAACGAAATATGGAATTCTTGGATCTTATTCAAGAAGGTACTTTAGGTTTAGAGCGAGGAGTCGAAAAATTTGACCCCATGCGAGGTTACAAATTTTCTACTTATGCTTACTGGTGGATACGTCAAGCAATTACCAGAGCGATCGCACAACAAGCTCGTACTATTCGCTTACCTATTCACATTACTGAAAAGCTCAACAAAATCAAAAGAGTTCAGAGAGAACTAATTCAAAGTTTGGGTCGTACCCCAACTCCTTCTGAAATTGCTGAAGCTTTAGACCTAGAACCTTCTCAAATTAGAGAATATCTCTTGATGGCCCGCCATCCCATATCGTTGGATTTACGAGTAGGAGATAATCAGGACACTGAACTGCAAGAACTTTTAGAGGACGAAGCATCTTCTCCAGATGACTATATTACTCGTGAGTTGTTGCGCCAAGACTTAAATACTCTACTAGGAGAATTGACCGATCAACAACGTCGTGTATTAATATTACGTTTTGGTCTTGAGGATGGTAGAGAAATGTCCTTGGCTAAAGTGGGAGAGAGACTACAACTTAGTCGCGAGCGAGTCCGTCAACTAGAACATCAAGCTCTGGCCCATTTGCGTCGTCGTCAAGCTAAGGTGCGGGAATATGTCGCTAGTTAGGTATTAAAATCTGCCTAAAATCGATCCCTCTATTGTCAATATCAAATTTTGATCGTTCCTTGTAGAGATAGTTATTTTTAATGATTATCTCTACAAGGATTTTTTTTGATTTATTATCTACCTTTAGTAACTATTGGAAGAAATAACTTTTGTTAACAGTTGAGAAATTAACACAAATTGTTAAAACAATAGATTTTTACCTTTTTCTACGGATATGATAATGGTGTAGATAACAATTAAGTAATATTCGTGATTTTTAGGTTAGTGGCGATCGCCACCTACTTAATATTGACCTATAGTACAGCAAATAGGCCAATAGTACAGTATAAAACTATTTCTCTTAAATTCAAGGAAGAAAGACCAAAGTTTTCCTCACAAACAAATGAAGATCGTACATTGCTCAGTGATGGAATTTACCTTTTTGGTCAGTCTTCTCAACCAGAGAAAATTCAGAATGAGTATTTTGTATTTCAGTTAGAAAATGGTAAGGTAATAGGCGCTCTTTATCTACCCCATTCAGCTTTTTATTGCTTTTATGGATTTTATAAGCAAAATAGCTTAGATGTAAAAGTTGTAGATAGTTATGATAATACTGCTTCTGACTACATAGTAGATTTAGAGAAATATTACCCCATAAATCAAGTTAGTGAGAATGATGCCAGGATATTAAATACTTGCCAAACTAACTATCAAAATTTGGCTTGGTAATACTTGTTGTTAAAACTCAAAGCTCAAAAGTTAGATTTTATGGACTTAAAACTTGGAAGCTATATTCAATAACTAATAATTAATAATTAATAATTAGTAATTACCTCTTTTTGAAAGGAAGAGGATTGACGTTTAAGGAAAATTTTTTCTTTTTTCTCCTTTATAAGAAGGAGAGGGTTTAAACCTTAATTATTTGGTAATAATTCAGCAATTATTCAGCAATTATTTCACATTATCGGGAACAAAACTAATTTATGCTGATTAAGATTTTAATCGAATCTAAAGTTTGCCATTTTAACTAATTCTTTGTTCCTACTAATATTAATACTCAATACCAGGTTGCGCCCTCACACCTTGCTCTCTAAAAGGATGCTTAATCATTTTCATTTCTGTAACTAAATCCGCCCTTTCAATTAATTCTGGAGGGGCACCCCTACCTGTAAGAATAACATGAGAATCTTCAGGTTTCTCTTCTAACCCAGTTAACAAATCTTCTAACTTTAAATAACCCAATTTCAAACTAACATTCACCTCATCAAGTAATACTAATTTAAACTCTGGGTTGCGGATATAAGACAAAGCCAAATTCCAAGCTTCATAAACTTTTTGAATATCGCGATCGCGGTCTTGAGTCTCCCAAGTAAACCCTTCACCTAAAGCATGAAAAGATATTTGTTCGCCCCATTTAGTAAACACTGCTTTTTCTGCGGGTTCCCAAGCACCTTTAATAAATTGAACTATTGCCACTCGATAACCATGACCCAAGGAGCGCATCACCATACCCAATGCTGCTGTAGTTTTGCCTTTACCGTTACCAGTATTGACAATAACTAAGCCTTTTTCCAGAGCAGCTTGAGATACTCGTTGTTCTTGTACTTCTTTGCGGCGCTGCATTTTCTGTTTGTATTGCTCAGGAGTTAGGGATGTCATTTCAGTTAACAGTTATCAGTTATCAGTGTACAAAATAGTTTTTTATCACAATTAGTATTAATTTGTCAATTTAGTAATTTTTCCTGATTTTGGTAGATAATTGTATGATAGACATCTCCAGAAAATAAACTTGCCCTTTATTTACTATAAACTAGAGTGTAATAACTCAAAAAATCATTTTCCGTGTTTTTCTCCTAAAAATATCTTCCCTGTTCCCTCCATACCTATTCCCTACTTTTACAAAAAGTCTATATCTTTTTCGGGTAGTAATGCATAGTAATGATCTAAGTGATTAAACTAGCATTATAGTGATCAACAAAATACCAAATTGCACCAATATGATTGTCGAGAGATTTTGAGAATGATCAAGTTTTACTTACTCAGCTGGAAACTCTTTGACGTCAAGTATGATTGAATCGTTCAATATAACTTGTATCACCAGTTTCTTGGCCAACCCCACGGTGACGCTTACTGGGTAATACTTGATTTACCGCCAACCTCCACAGTATTTTGGCGTGATCAACAGTGGAGGGAAGAAGGACTAATTGAGAAGATTAGGGATATCCTGTACGCTCAAATAGGTCAACAGGTAAAAAAAAGGCAAATGGACAACTTTAATGATCATTGATTCCCAAGCCGTGAAAAATACTTGTAATGACAGTTTAGAGTCCAAGGGGTGTTGTTTTGAATTAGCCACCAATGGAATTAAACGGCATCTAGCCGTCGATACTCTCGGTTTTCCTTCTTGCTCCGTCCTTACTCTGAGGTTTCCTCAGAGCGGGCGGTGCGCTTTTTTTGTCCATTGCACCAAAGCATCGGTCTGTGATCATGTCGGATTAATTGAGATGTTCTCAAATAATATCGACTACTTTAAATCCCAGCCAGTTAACATTCCGAAAATCACCATTCTACTGGATAATGGATATCATCCTCAAAAAATTATGGAGGAGTTGAAAAAAGTTGCTCCGGCAATTCTGACGAATATTCCCTTGAAACTGTCGCCTAAACCATTAAAAGCTCAAAAGAATCAACAAGGCAAAACAGGATTTGTACCCGTCACAGCTAGGTGGGTGATAGAAAGAACCAATTCCTGGATGGAAAGATGTAAAAGTTTAGTAAAAAATGTTGTTTGCGCAGCATTCGGCAGGAAAACAACTCTTGCTCATGGTGCCACCAAAATTAATGTTTGTTTTGTCAGGCTGATGTTGAAGAGATTAGTGGCGATCGCCTAATTTCTTCGAGAACCTAAATGGTTTCTATAAGGACTTTTTGGAAATATCATACCCTAATTTACCAACGCCAATATTTTTTACCATCAATGATGATATAACTCCTATCTTTCTCAATTTTGTACTTTGAGGCTATTTCGTCAATTTGTTGTTCGCTTTGAACTTCCGCCAAAGTTATCGTATTAAGAATCTCAGCCTTACTCAGGTAAAAGTTGAAATCTTGATTGTCGATTACCATATCCATAGCCCAAATTGTATCCCCATCAGGCTGCTGAACTTCCTGTAAAGCATCAAAGCCTATTTTTGAGAACTCCCGCATAAATTTGCCCAGGTGATAGTTTTGAATATTCAGGTTTTGTGTGGTTCCAGTTACTTTAACATCCACATCATCGGTAATTTTCTTACAGCACTTTTCATATGGGTGAACCACGTTAATTGTAAAATATAACTAAACACAAATATAGTTATCTAGAGCGATGTAGCTGTCGCACTTGCTCCGCCAACGCCAATCCTGAAAAATGGCCAGACCATATTCACGCTTATTTACGTCTTCGTGTGATTAGAGCCGATCAAAATCAAGAAGGTTCTCAACGTCAAATAGCGCAAAGATTTCAAGTTAGCTTGAGTTTTGTCCGTAATTTATGAAGGCATTATAGAACCACAGGAACTGTAAATCCAAAGCAACATGGAGGAGGACCAAAGATTAAAATTGATGGCAATTTTGATTCTTTAATGAGCGCAGCAAATCCAACAAAAACCGGATATTTTACTTTGTGAGTTATGGGAATATTTAGAAATTAGAACCGGAGTCAAAGTGAGTGTATCAACAATGTATCAAATTTTCAAAAAATTCAATATAAGTAGAAAAAAAAAGTCTTTATGCTTCAGAACAAGAGAGAGAAGATATTAAACAAAAACGCTATGAGTATGGAAAATGGCGCTGATTTAGTAGACATAAATAATTTGGTTTTTGTTGACGAATCAGGGGTTAATTTAGGGATGATATCATGTTCCCCTCCGGGGGAGCTACGAATTGCGGATAATCAGTTATAATAAACCTTCTGCCTTCTAACCTTGCTCTTTCCCTTCAGCATAGCTGCCCTCTGCCTTCTGCTTTTAGTCCACAGATATTATAAGTATTCAACCGAACATGATATGACTCGTCTTGATGGTCCAGCAAAAGTAGGAGAGAGAGTAGTTACCAATGCCCCTAGAAATCAAGGTAAGAATACAAGTGTTTTAGGAGCTTTAAGTCTAGATGGTCTAATTGCATCAATGACAGTAATTGGTAGTACAAATAGAAATGTATTTGAAACATATATAAAGCAGATTTTAGTACCTCAACTATGGCGCTTGGGCAATTGTACTGATGGATAATTTAAGTGTCCACAAAGGTTCTAGAATTCAAGAGTTAATTTCCGTATAGAGGAGCCAAGTTAATGTTCTTACCTGCATACTCACCAGATTTGTCACCCATTGAACTATGTTGGTCAAAATTTAAAGAGTTTCTCGGTTCTCGTCAAGCTCTTTCCTCAGGAACAATTAGATCGAGTTATCAGCGAAGCGTTGGCGGAGCAAGTGCGGCAGCTACATCGCTCAAATTACTGAAGATGATGCCATGGGGAATGTTTGAACATTGTGGTTTATTCATCTCAAAAGCGCTGTAATCAAATCCCCCAATTCCCCGGGTATATTGGCCACACTGGTATTGGGAAGCGGATCTGCCACAAGCACCTGCTGGGGTAACAGGTTCTCAGGAAGATGTTCTTGTTCAATATAATAAGCCCAACTCAGAGCAAACAACCCACCTAAAGAATGACCAAAGAGATAAGTATCCACCGGAACGTTAGCCAAATTAGCTTTTTGGTAGGCGGAGCTAACGCTTTTTAGTGCATTTTTCAGCCATTTCTCTTGGGAGTCAATCAAACATAAGCAGGCAGAGTAGCCCAAAATGCACCTTCCACAGTCAAGCGCGTATCTGGAAGGAGGTCAATATCAGGAACGCGATACATTGATTGGGTCTGCAATCTGACAGACTGCATTCAGAGCTGAAGCAACTGCACCCTCTTGCCAACCCGTTAGGTGAGAAAGCTAGTCCCCAACAATATAAAAATTTTGGTCGCCCTTAACCAGAGTGTTAAAGTGAATTTCTCTATTCTCAACTGTATTTCATTGTGCCCATCCACCTTTTTGGTGAGGTATATTTTGCCAGGCAATAGCCAGACCATGCTTCAACCCATCAGCAAACTCATCACCTCCCAGGTTTCTCGCTCCCTGACGAGCAAGTTCTCCAAGTTGCCCCAGTCTTTGGCAACAGCACTAAAATTGTAAGCTCCAGTAAGCACGCCTAACTCTGCGTGCTATTCCTCGGAAGGATACCAGACAGGCTTTGACATCCTCCCGACGCTGACCTGACGGTACAGCGCGGGATTCCCATCTAATAAAACAGACTGTCTTGATAGAGTGCGATCGCTGCCCTATCTTTAGCTGTGCCTTTTTCCAATAGGGTTCTAGGGCGTTGGTGATTTTGGCTATGACTGCGCATTAATGCCAATCACCTAACTATTAACTGAAAAGCATTTTCTATTTGGCCAAATTTAGGTTTCATAGCTTGGTTCATCAACGCCGGTTCTAGAATAATTATTGGAGATATCTAGCGGGTATGAGTGAGAGATTAATTCTCTCAAACCAAGCTCAGGATGCCGGCGAAGAGTAACCTTTGCATCTCTATACCCAACGTTTATCGCCGACCAATTCTCACAACGTCGCCATCAAAGGTTGGTACAGACAAGACAAAGGGATCTGTAGGAAAAGTCAATGCCTGTTCTTCAAGAATACCAATGGCAATTTCCTCGCCCATGCGAACGCTATCGTAATAGTCGGTGAAGTAGTGAACTCCTGCCATGTTTCGACCAATGGAAATATTGGCTGCTAGTTTATTCAGTTCACCTTCAAGAGTGAGAGCCTCAGAAATATTATTAATCGTTCTTTCTTTCAAGGCAGTCCGATTGCAACCATTAACTCGGAAAGCAACCAACTTATCGCCTTCCTCCATACGTTTGAACCTATATTCCTTACTACTATCCTTTACAAGCACTGTACTGGTGTCAAAAAATGCCTTGAGAATGGTTACACAAGCACCAGCAACGGTAGCGTGTCCTGCACCATAAGCAGGGTGCATGGGAGATCCTTCAGGAAATGCCATTGGTAGCAGATAACTACCTTCAGCTATTGCGGAAATATTTCCGAGAGTACTTGTGTTCAAACCGCAAGTTCCATTGCCTTCCAACTTATCTATGAACCCCTGAACGTTTTTTTTCAAGGCTTCTGGGAGCAAATCTCTATCTATGCTATTGCCAGAACGCAACAGCTCAATTCGTGCTGCTAGAGCCTCTGGTCGCAAGCGAATATGATTGTTAAACTTCTGGAAACGAACAGCCTTAAGTGCTCGTGTTGCCACCTCAGTCACCAAGGTCAAAATGTGGGGACCACCATAAAGAGCAAAACCATTAGCGTGACGGCGAGTTTTTGGATCTTGTGCTGCTACACCACCTCCAGAGAGATGATCGAAACTAGGATTGAAAGGAGTTCCCATTCCCAACAGAATCAGACAAGCATTGAGATAAGCTTCATAAAGAGCATCGTAGTGGACATAGGTTGCCAGATCACGAGGTGTATAAATAAAGCGACGTCCAGTATCATAGCTTTCTCGTTCCTGTCTAATACCCCGCTGAACTTCAACATACTTTGTCAAATCGGTCATATAGTTTGTTCCTGGCGTGGCTATGGGAACTTGTTGGTTGATTTCCAGAACACCATAGGCGATTTTTCCCTTAGTGACACCATTATCTCCGTTGACGCCTTTGTTACCAATCAGCAAAAATTGAGACAGGTAAGGTCCCACCTCTACCCCCGGAGAAGACCCACGAAATACTGTATTTTTGTCGAGACAGTTATTTCCATTGACTTTTCGAGGTCGTCCATTTTGGTCTTTGATGTAATCAAGGCAATTGAGGCGAGCAATTGATTTGTTGACCTTTTCATTGGTTGCATTGCACTCAAAATCATTAAGAGGACAATCGCGAAGAATGGCCAGTTCATATACCTCAGCCATCTCAAAAATCAGTTCCGGGTTCGTGTTACCAGTGGCATCTAACAATGGTGGTGCGGGAGGCATGGTGACTGCTTGAGCATCAGGTCCTTCTAAATCATGCACAACCCCTGCAGTTGGGGCTTCCCACTGTCTAAAACCATCAAGGAAATTCGGATTTTCCTCTTCTACAATGTTGCCATTAACAACCTTATATTTTGCACCATGACGAACTCTATCAGTAAAAGGATCGATGAAGCCATCATCGATCGCTCGGCGAAATTCTACAAAGTCTCTTGGATCTTGTAGCAATCCTGTGTTGGGGTTATGGATTAAACCTTTGGTAAAGGACATGAAATACCGATCGCCTGCGTAGCGCTCTTCGTCCCCATTAGCTTGATGGGTTGGATGTTGGCGGCTTCTTGCTAATTCAGCGGCCTCAATGCGAACGGAATAAGATTTTTGACGACGCTCGTTCATAAAATTCTCCTATTTTTGATTAATTTTAGGATTGTGTGCAAAACTGGGACGAGACTTGATAAGTTATCATCATAATTAAGTGGTATACTCGTCTATTATGTAGACGATGGAAAGCAAAATTTATGACTTTTTTGAGTTAGATACCCTTAATTTCTAGCTTGATCGAGTAAGGTAGTGATCGCTCCTCGTCTTACAATGGATGACTATTGCAATGCACCTGCACCTATTATATTTTACTCGATATAATTTTTTGGTACTTCTTTACAAAAAGAAACAAAAATTGCCCAACTTCTTACTTCTATTAAGTCGGCGTTGGCGGAGCAAGTGCGGCAGCTATATCGCTCCCCCACTAACCTTAGTTTTAAACATAAAGTAGGGATATTGCATACAACGTCCCTACTGTGAATGTCTGATTAATTTATGAATTGCATATCTATGATGCAATTGAGAAGTAAATAAATTATTTATGTTGGCTGCTCAAGAACTTTAAAATATTCTAGTTCAAACCCTTAAGTCGGCGTTGGCGGAGCAAGTGCGGCAGCTATATCGCTCTCCCACTAACCTTAGTATTAAACATAAAGTAGGGATATTACATACAACGTCCCTACTCTGAATGTCTTCTTAATTTATCAGGACTTACGCAAAGACACTATATATAATAGCGCATGGTAAATAGAGCGATTGCTGACGCCAAGCTCCGCTAACGCTGAAAAAAAATCAAGCGCGATCGCGTCAAGACAATTTCCATAGTTAAAACAAAGGTAAAAAACCTCTATCAAATCAAAATAGCCCTGAATTTTATTGTAGGCTTATTCAGCTCTTGGAGCAGGTAATCTGAGAGTAATTAATGTTTGACTTGAGCAATAGTTTTTCCTATTTTCACTGCTAATCTTTTGACAAAATTCCAGACTAACATTCCACAAGCAATATGATTTATTTGAATTTTTCTCAGACGACATTCACAGGTATTGGCTCCTGTGAATTGCTTAATTCCTCTCTGACATTCCTCAATTTTTCATCTCATTTTAACTTCAAATTAGACATCATCTTTACTGCATTTGCTGAGGTCATTAGTAGCAATATATTCTGTTGGTGTTG
Organism: Okeania hirsuta; assembly: GCF_003838195.1. GTDB lineage: Bacteria > Cyanobacteriota > Cyanobacteriia > Cyanobacteriales > Microcoleaceae > Okeania > Okeania hirsuta. Next base: position 47,310 of record NZ_RCBY01000013.1, on the reverse strand, counting down.
GTAGAAGCATTTACCCAGAATCCCTTGACTTTTTTACCCCTTTGAAACCCTTTCTTTTTAATGATTTTACCTGATTTTTTTCTGATTCATTCCAGTTTAATTCAGCAAGATTTTTCGATTTTCATACACCACCTGTGTCATCTACGTGCGCGATTTATTTTTAAGTGCCAATAATAATTTTTTCCTAAGTTATCTATCAATGCCATTCATCTTTGTCTTCCATACCAACTCTCCATTAATACAGTTTTCAATGGTTATTTCTTCTTATTTATCACATTAAATATCATTTTTTCAACATGATATATTTGAGTTTTGCTGTCATTATCTGGATCATAAATACGATCATCTATTATCCAAAATTATTCAGTTTGGGGGTGAAAATAGATATAGCAATGTGCCCTGGCATATTTACAAATTACAGGAGGTGTCCAATAGCTAAAAGTTTTATCTTATCAGCTTTTTATTCCCCCTTCCGGAGCTGTTGCCTATTGCCTGTTGCCTGCGCACAGCGCTATACAATTAACTCTCTCCCGCTCCTGTTGTGATGGGGTGATGAGAAGATGAGGTGATTTGGCGATCTAACTCCTAACAGATATCGTATTATTATTTTTTTATTATTTTCTTTGTGGGTTTAATACCCCACCGTCAACGGGGGTGTTCAAAATTACTTGGGGTGAGAATCCCCATGTAATTTTCCTCCTGTCTCCTGTCTCCTGTCTCCTGTCTCCTTCTTCAATATATTTTTTTATTATTTCCCTTATGGGTTTAATACCCCACCGTCTACACGGTGCTCAAAATTGTTTGGGGGAGCGTAGACGCGGAGCGGCCCTTCGTTGACTATCCCCATGCAATTTTCCCTCCTGACTCCTGACTCCTGACTCCTGACTCCTTCTTCAATATTTAGACTTGTACTTTCCAACTCCGAAGCTCGAAAATAGTCACTCAACTTCTGTTTAAGCTGTTTGCGCGCCAAAGATATCCGCTTGCAGACATTATCATACAGCGCTTTTCATATTGATGAACCACATCGTCACAATCAGGCACCCAGTAAGGAGGTTCCATGAAACGTCCCTACTGTGCTCTACCGAAATGAAAACGCCTGTAATGTTTGTTGGAAGTAGTCTCGGTACAACTGATGACTGATAACTGCTTTATTTCCATCTAACTTCACTAACCCCATACTGTTTAACTTGTAAGCATAGATAGGTTCTAGTAATATAGGTTCAGTGGTATGTATCGCTGTACTCAAAGCGATCGCTAATTCCGGCTCATCTTGCAATTTTGCTTGATGACGCTGCAAGTGACTCGAATAAATTCCCGTCGATGTAGGAGCCGTTTTTAATAGCTCCGTGAGTGTTACATCTCCCTGACTAAGATGATAAATAGCAAGATGTACTAAAGCAGGATGTCCTCCTGTCATAGCCATCAAAAGATTTGCTTGCTCTCCATCTGTCCAATTAAGTCTGTAACATTTAGCTAATTTTACCACTTCTTTCAAGGAAAAATTGTGTAGCTGGATTGGCAACCCTACATTGAAAGGTGACTGTTTCAGGTTTAGAGGCACATAAATTTCAGTTGAGTGAACTACTACTAAACGCAATTTCTGCCACAGGGGGAGTCTTTTGGCATCCTCATACCACGAACGTAACAAGGGAAAAAAGTCCTTTGCTATTTCCAGATGCTCAAAAATCTGGTTCACTTCATCCAAAGCTAGAAGTATGGGCGAATCAATTGAATCTAGTAAATAGTCCTGGAAGTAGAGAGAGCAGCTAATTTTACACCCAATGTCTTCATCCCAATAATCATCTAACCTTGATTCTATGTTTAGTTGGCGACTGATATTAACACAAAACCAGCGTAAAAACCTATTAATATTACTAAAAATATCTTGGTCTACCTGTTGTAAGTCCAAGTTAACAACGTGATAATCTAAAAAATGTTTTGCATAGTCCATAACACGCAGCAGCAGGGAGGTTTTGCCCATTTCTTGTGGCGCTTTTATCCTTACCAAAGCCCCCGGATTCTCAATTTCTGCATATACTTGCTTCTCAATATCAGATCGTTGTATATAAAATGGGGAATCTAGAGATATGCCTCCACTAGGAAATCTTGGTGACATCACTTGCCTAATATTAGTAGACAGTGTTGTAGCATTTTGGTTGGCAATGGTTTTTTTTGATGTTGCTTTTGAGGTAAAATATGTTTCAAGCTTTGCCCGACAATTTTTTTTGGTTACCTTCTGGCCTACAACATCAGAAATTCGTCTCAATAGCTGAGGAGCTATAACATTGCTCAGATAACCTGGACTATAACCAGCCTCTTGAGCTACTAGATTATAGGTTTTATAATTCCAGATGCCTTGGATAATTATCCTTTCTATATTATTTAGAGGAGGATAATCAATTTCGAGTAGCTTGCGGTTTATAGCTTTGAGAACAAAATTTAAGTTGATAGGGTATGAATTTTCCTCTTTCTCCATATATTAGCTATTATTAAGTATAAATATAAATAGTATTTTATGCAATCATATCCTTTTTTTTTTGGCAATAGAAAATAAATCATACCAATTTTATCAAATATTGCTACATTTATGGAAGAGTGGTGCGACCCCGCGTCGGCATCTGTAGAGGTATAGCGCTACGGGCAAGTTAGAAGTTATATCATGTCCGGATAAAAGCGTGATCAAAAAAAAATTCTCCTTCTCATCCTCTTCAGTCTGCAACTTAATCTTCTCCACAGGCTTAAATTCGCTTGAAACTCAAGCTACTGATACGGCTTTGTTGCATCGTGGTTATAACTAAATCTCAAACCGCTTCTGTTTCTCAGGAAGTTTTGAGCGTCTTCATAAAGACATCAGAAGTCTGATTTGAAGAGGTTGATGCTCCCACAGATGCAGAAGTTCGCATTGGTTTCCAACAAGGTGATGGGTCTTGGTCTTATCTGGGAACTGATGTGCTGAATATTCCTTTATATCATGTCCGGATAATTAGTTATAAAAAAACTTTCTCCTTCAACTCCAGTTGTTCTTCTTTCTTCCCTCTTTCCTCCTGACTCCTGACTCCTGACTCCTGACTCCTGAGGACTCCCTAGTTATTTATTTATCACTGTTTAACCGGACATGATATTAAACCAAAGAACTATGAATTTTGGTTGGCCTTTAGCTAATGATGGCTATGGTAAGGAAACTGCACTTCACGAAGTGGGACATACACTAGCATTACCACACGAGCATCAAAATCCTAAAGCAGGTATTCAGTGGAATGAAGATGCAGTCAGAGCTTCTTTAAGTGGACTTCCGAACAATTGGTCGTTAGAAACGATAGAATATAATATTTTGCGTAAAGTAGCAACAAATGAAGTTGCAGGGTCTGACTGGAACCCAAACTCAATTATGCACTATCAGTTTCAAGCAGAACTGATCAATAGTCCTGCTCCCTATAATCAGCAAGGAATTTTTCCAGAACCTGGTTTGTCACAAAAGGATAAGGATTGGATGCAAAAGTTTTATCCTGTGCTGGAATCAAACGATTACATTGAGCTTAAACCTTTTATTTCAGTGCCATTGGTTTTATCCCCTGGAGAACAGGTTAATTTTATTGTGAAGCCAAAAAATTCGCGAGATTACAAGTTTCAAACTTTTGGTGAAGCAGACACTGTAATGGTTTTGTTTGAGGAAGAGAATGGCGACCCAAGGTATTTGAATGGAGATGATGATAGTGGTACTGAATATAATGCTTTCATTACTCACAAATTGTTGAGAGGTCGTACTTATATTCTCAGAGTTCGTTTGTATTTTCCTGGTTTAAGTGGTGAAACTGCTGTAATGATGTGGTAGAAATGAAATAGTGTAGTATTGCGCGATCAATTTAACTTCTGTAGTAACTTAAGTTAGTTAGAAGCGATGGATCTACTTGAGTCAAAAAACTCTCATCAAAATAATGGCGACCGCTTCAGATCAAATCCGGTAGGATTGGTGTCATTAGACTTATAGTGTGGGAACCCACCCCTAATATCAAATTAAGAAATATTTGCTACAAATAGCTAGGATATTTCGTAAGGAGTCAACCCACCCGCGCTCCCCTCCCAGGAGGGTAACTCAGGAGGACTGAGTCACACGGGAATAGCTTCAATACCATTTTTCAGGTCGCAAATCATTCTTTTGTCTTGGTGCGCTACCAGGTGCGACTAGCGTCGTCGCGGGGTCGCACCGCTCTCTTGGTCGATGGTCGGTCAGCTCCGAGACCCGAAGAGTGCAGACCCGCTCCGAAGTACGCCATCCCACCCTACGGGAAGCTCCGAAGATCGACCACTTTGTCAAAGGACATATCCTGCATTTGTCTTTTTATTCCTGTTACTATTCGAACACATTCTTTTTTCACCCTTGGTATAACCCCTCCCAGGAGGGGAAGATGGGGAGATGGGGAGATCAAGAAAGATTTGGCAATGGCGCTGTGATGGAACATTTTTTTAGACCGAAACTGAGGGGATTTGATATCACTCCAGATTTTGTTAAGATAGAAAAGAAAAATGATATTCTGCTAATAGATATCTCCGAAAAAGAATGTAGGGACATTCCATGTAACGCCCCGACAAGGATTTCAGAAAAGGTTGATGTAATTTATGGAGATTTCTAATGATTTGATAGTTAATTACAGTATTAATAAGCTATCAGCTTTCAGCCTTGAGTATCAATCCTATAACTTAAGTTTACTGGTTTAAAGATGACTACTGAAAATTATTTAAAAGGAGTAAAATATGGGTTTAATTAGTGGTCTACTCGGAAATGCTGCCGAAGTTAATATTGATTCCAAAAAACTAGATAAGTTATTCAACGATATTTTAGTAGATGGAGAACAAATTGAAAAAGCTTACCAAATTATTCGCGATATGTTTGTGTTTACTAATAAGCGTTTAATTTTGGTAGATAAACAAGGAGTAACAGGACATAAAATTGAGTTTCTTTCTATTCCCTATTCAAAAATTACCAAGTTTTCTAAAGAAAGTGCAGGACATTTTGACTTAGATGCAGAGTTAAAGATTTGGGTAGGTAGTGAATCAGAACCAATTAGTCATGAATTTAATCGTTCCGTGAATATTAACGAAGTCTATTCTGTATTAAGTAAGTATGTTTTGAAGTAAATTCTTGAAGAAGGTGGTAGGTTTTTAGTTCAATTTTATAGCAGAAGGAAGAAGTAAGAAGGAAGAAGGCGTTTAGTGATCTAGGACAAAGGGTTGATTATTAATATTCTGTTGTTTTAGATATTCTATAGCAATCCTATTTTATTCGTGTCAAAAATCTTACTGCTTTTTAGGGAACACTTAACTGGGAACAGGGAACAGGTAAGAGTTTCAGTTTTTTTATTTACTTTTTGATTTGTCACGACCTATTTAGGATTGCTATATAATACCAATTTCATAAAATATTGCTACAGTCTCGACTTGAATACTTATACTTTGGTGGAAGGAAAGCAGAGGGCAGTTATGCTACTATGCTAAAGGATTTCTTTCAATTGAAACTTAATTCTATACACGCTCCGATGCTACCGGACATGATATCAAGAGCACTAATGGCAGTTACTATATTGGATATTCAAGCTCAATCAATTGTGGAAACCTCTCGTGATGGTAGAGTTTTCAAGCCAATTTAGGAGAATGGTGCTGGGAAAAATCGCCTTCTTACACCGCTCCACCCACTATCTTTGAAACATAGTGAAGATAATTAGTTTAGACAAGAGTCGCTCCACTTATGAACTACTCTTTTTTTCATACTATTTATCAAAAGTCACCATCAAAATAACAAAAGTTATTCAATACTTATACCATTTCAACAATTGCTATAAAAACTTTTATTGCTAAACTTTGAAGAAGATTATAACTATCAAAAAATATGAATAACGGTCCTGACCCTAACCTTAAATATCCAATACCTAATCAAACTCGATTAGTCTATTTAAAGAACATTATTAAAAATCCCAACATCATTGTCGGAGACTATACTTACTACGACGATTTTGAGAATCCAGAGAATTTTGAGCGTAATGTTCTCTATAATTTTGATTTTATTGAAGATCAATTAATTATTGGTAAATTCTGCTCTATTGCCTCTGATGTAAAGTTTATTATGAATGGAGGAAATCATCGTACTGACTGGTTGACAAATTATCCTTTTCCTGTGTTTGGAGAAGGTTGGGAAAAAGCAATGCCGGACTCGTGGCCAGACAAAGGAAATACTGTTATTAGTAACGATGTTTGGATTGGTTATGGAGCGATAATTATGCCTGGTATTCAAGTAGGAGATGGGGCAATTATAGCGACAAATTCTGTGGTGACAAAGAATGTTGAACCATACAGTATTGTTGGTGGAAATCCTGCTAAAGAAATTCGTAAAAGATTTGAGGAAGCTATTATTAAAGAATTGCTAGAGATTAAATGGTGGGATTGGGAAATTGAGAAAATTACTCGTAATTTACAGGCGATTTGTGGATCGGATATTAATGAATTGCGTGAGACTGTTTGAGTTTTATTTTGTAGCTATTTAAAAAGCCAAATATGTGAATAACTAAAAATTTTGGCGTTGGTAAAGCGCGTGTATAATATTAATCTTAATTACTTAGGAGTCAAGAGTCAGGAGAGAATAAAGAAGAAGAAAAAGGATTAGAAGGAGTAGAAAGAGAAAGTTTTTTGGTGGCGTAAAGGGAACGGAATTCTATAAAGCTCTTATCCGGACATGATATCATACCTCAAATTACCAACGCCAAAATTTTATATGATCAGCTTTTTATCCTCAGCGTAATATTTTATAGGTACTAGCGATCGCTTTTACTTATATTTATACTTTTATTAGTAGCGATCGCTCATAAAATTGATTGTCACTATGCTCCGAAAGTGCTAAGTCATATCAAATCCCCTCGGTTTCGGTCTAAAAAAATGTTCCATCACAGCGCCATTGCCAAATCTTTCTTGATCTCCCCATCTCCCCATCTTCCCCTCCTGGGAGGGGTTATACCAAGGGTGAAAAAAGAATGTGTTCGAATAGTAACAGGAATAAAAAGACAAATGCAGGATATGTCCTTTGACAAAGTGGTCGATCTTCGGAGCTTCCCGTAGGGTGGGATGGCGTACTTCGGAGCGGGTCTGCACTCTTCGGGTCTCGGAGCTGACCGACCATCGACCAAGAGAGCGGTGCGACCCCGCGACGACGCTAGTCGCACCTGGTAGCGCACCAAGACAAAAGAATGATTTGCGACCTGAAAAATGGTATTGAAGCTATTCCCATGTGACTCAGTCCTCCTGAGTTACCCTCCTGGGAGGGGCGGGGGTTGGTTGGGCACGCGGGTGGGTTGACTCCTCAGAAATATCCTAGCTATTTGTAGCAAATATTTATTATAGCGGTTTTCACAAAGGTAGACTACAAACAAAATATAAGTATGTTTGAAGTTTAATAATTACAGACCTAATAGCTGTATTCTATGTTAATGAAAACCGCTATAATTTGGTATTATATAAAATCCGGATAATTACTATATCCAAGTCATTGCGACTGGAACGGAGTGGAAGGAAGCAATCTCCACGCACCCCTGAGATTGCTTCCTATCGTCGCAATGACGACTATTCAACCGGATTCTATATTAGGGGTGGGTTCCCACACTATGAATCTAATTACAACAATGCTACCGGATTTGATATCATAGGTGGTATATGAAAAAAAGTTTACCTAATACCTAAAGACCTCAGAAATTGGATTTAAAACTCTACTTTGTTCAGGGGATCTAAAATCTTCTTTAATCAAGCTAGACTTCAAAAGTTCCGATCGCTTCTATGGCTATTTTTAATAACGAGTGATGTGAGTATCTTTTTAAAAGAATTAATAATGCTTCATCCAACTTAGCTTCCAAATCTTGATTTTGAATATCCACAATTATTTGATAGAGAAGTTCAAAAGTAATACGTTCATCTTTGATCAAAACAATATATTCGCCATTATCTGTATTTTTAAATTTATCTAATTCTGCGATACTTTTTTCACCACTAACTTGATACCCTCTAGCATCTCGATATAGATAAAACTTGAGGTGAGAATTTTTGGCTACTAATTCATTCCAGTTAGTCATCCGAGAAAAAAAGGCGTTACCTCCATCATATAAAAAACCTATAGCATAACCTTGAGTTTCTGTTTGAATAACCAGGTGGTCTGGAATTTTTTTAGGTCTATCAAAGGTCAGAAAATCTAACTTGAGAGATGGTTGAATTATTTTCAACGATTCAAAAATTTTCTCCAATTTTCCCCGGTCATCACTACTTGTAATAACTTGAGACTCACTATATTCTTCTTCTATTTGCTGATATTTTTGATTCAGGTAATCTCCGATAATTTTATTTGTATCAGTTTGAGTCTCCTGATGAATATATGTTTCACTATTTTGCTCAATTTTTGTTTCTAGATTCGATTCAATATTCAGTTTTTCAGCTATCTTCAGAACAACTTCTTTAATTTGTTTAATATCTGAGACCAAATTTTGTAAATTGGAATTATTCTGTAGTGCTATTTGACTATTTGTCTCAACTTTCAGATAATCGGGCAGGGGAATATTATGAATTTTATAATTATAGAAATCTGCAGCAGAATTAATAATTGAGCGTATAGAATTTTTACTTAATATCTTCTGAATTTCGTGTGGCGTGAAAAGTTGTTCAATCGTCATATTAATAGACTTAGATTTTTCATTAAGAATTGTTATTAGCTGTTCTTCAGATGGCTTATTTAAGAATACTTGACACTGAGAAATTCTATCGACAATAGAATCATCAAATTCTTGTTTAAACTGCTCCCATCGGTCTGGGAATAAATTTAGGATAATCAAGCTATTAGGAATATGAGTAAAAATTTCTTTAATTGCTTCTCCAAAACTGTGCAAAAGATTCTGATTATATTCCCTACCTAAACCTTCTAACTGGTCAAAGACAATAATTAAAGGTTCGTCTAAAAGTGATAAATAACCTAATACTTTTAACGCTTCTAAAGATACTTCTTCTCGATTGATGCTTTTATTCCAAGATGCTATTTTAACTTTATCTAATAATTTTTGAGGTACATCATTCATTGCCAACCATTCTCGAATTATGCGACGATAATCTATAGCTCTATATCCACAAAACTTGATAATTCCTTTGAATATTTCTGGTGCATATCCTGCCGTTGAATAATTTGTACTCCACCACATATAAGACCGATTTTCTATATGTTCCCAAAACTCTCGTTTAGCTTGAGTATCTGATGATAAAAAAGAGAGTAATTCCAGATTTCCATTTTTGACTAATTCTATAATTGTCTGGTCTTTTTTACTTTCTTTTTTTGGGTACAAATCTGGATTTTCTATAATAATTTCTTGAAAAATTTTGGCACAACTATTAGCAATCAAATATTCTAGTTGAGTATAGTTAATTTTTGGTATACATCTAATGAGCGATTCAAGTATACGACTATAAATATGATAAATAATAGCATCAGGATTATTCGGTTGACGGATAAATAAGAGTCGATTAGTTTTTAATCTGCTATTTGCCAGTCGCATCATCAGGTGAGTTTTGCCAAACCCTGGTTCCCCTACAACAACAACCCCTTTGCTTTGATGATTAATATCTTGTTTAATATCTTTGAGAGTAGATTGTATTCTGTGAAATTCTTTACTAAAAACATTATCCGCATCGCTATGTGTCTGAAAAGGATGATCGACTCGACTACTTCCAAATGGATTTTTTCTTTTTTGTAGTTGGACTTGAAGATGTAAATCGATCATAGGTACTTATAAGCAAAGTTTTAATAATATAGATTACTATACCTTATAATATTGATACCTAAAAGAAATTTTTTGGGCTAAACATAATGCGTCAGTTCTGATAATTTGACAATCAAAGAATGAATTAAGAACGGAAAATTTTGAGTTGCCTGAATTTTAGGCGTTGCTGAATTAGGGGATGAAATTTTTGGCAGAAGGTAAATCCCATTTTTTGTTTTTTATCAAAATAATTGGGTCCCATAACCCCGCCTTTTAAGGGGAAATATTTTTGTTTTTGCAGCGAAGCTCAAATCCTACTTCCCCTCCTGGGAGGGGGAGGGGCGAGGGGTGGGTTAACTTCTGACTTCTGTACGGGGGAATGGCTATTCGCCCCTACTGACTTCTGACTTCGTTAAACTTCCTGTGTTTGAGAGCCTAAAATTCATCCCGCACTCTATGCAACGCCATATATTTACTCATGTAGAAGCGATGTAGCTACCGCAGTTGCTCCGAATGGCGCTATATTCACAACCAAATTAAATCATCATCCTGTGAAGCTCCAAAAAACGGCAAGGTATTTCCCCCTTGCATCCCCAAAAAAATCGTGATAGTATTTTATTATTGGGGTTTACTCGCCCATACACATGACTTTTTATTCAACCCAAAAACAGCATTTCGTCACTGAATACATATAGAAGGGATACTCACACCATCAAAGCACTAGAAAAGTTATCATCCTGTGCAGCACTCCAAAAAGAAGTAGTGACACCGAAAAATTTTCACCTCATCAACACATCCATATATTTACTCATGTAGAAGCGATGTAGCTACCGCTAGGCTCCGCCAACGCTATATTAACTTTTCAATCCAATTATCATCCTGTGAAGCTCCAAAAAAAACGACAAGGTATTTCCCCTTGCATCCCCAAAAAAATCGTGGTAGTATTTTATTATTGGGTTTCACTTGCCCCTAAGCATGACTTTTTATTCAACCCAAGAACAGTATTTCGCCACAGAATACATATAGAACCCTCGATCATATTTTTGTCGGCGATTCAGTTTTTTTGCCAGGAGTCAGGAGTCAGGAGTCAGGAGGTAGAGGGAAGGTATAAGGGAAAAAGGTTGAAAAATACTTCCCATCTCCCCATCTCTTTTCCAGAAATTATCAATTGTTCCTCCCTACTCCCTACTGCCTACTCCCTACTCCCTCTTCTAATAAGGACTAGAATCAAGTTCTCCATTCTCGACACTAACTTGATAATCAGCAATTGATGGTCTATGATTCAAATCAAAAGTTTCACCATTTCCTTTTTTCCAGATTTTGAACCCACTAAAAGTTAATGGAATTTGAGGGTTACATTCCTCTGGTAAATGGTCTCCCAAGACAAAATAAACAAACCCATTTCCAACTACTTCAGCTAAACCACTTTTATCCACAATTAACGAAGTATCTTCATCAATACCAATACCTAAAGCAGTATCAGATATTCCATCTCTGAGCAAACGAGCAACAAATGTCATTAACCGACCCATGCGATCGCGCTCATAGAAGTGAGTATCAATAACAGTTCCCTGAAATTTTTGTCTGTAAAACAAACCTTCGTCAAGAGAAATATCTTCATAAGGGTCATTTAGTGCAGTTTTACTGGTGACTGTCTCAGAACAAGCATTAAAAACAAAATTACTTTGAATCATTGCACCAGCACTGGTTCCGCCAACTGCCCCACCTTTTGCAATAACAGAATTAACAGCTTTATCAACTTCCGTATTTCGATAATTCCGTAGGTATTGACACTGGTCGCCACCTGCAAAAAAAATTACTTCGGCATTCTCAATTGCGTCTACTATATTATGTTTTTGAGCATCTCTTCGATCAGAAATTATCAGAGTTTCCACTGAGTCTACCCCATCCATAGCTAGAATTGGTCGATTATAGGCATCGCTACCTGAGTCACGAATGACAATCACATCTACTTTCTCGCGACAAGAATTGCATCCTCGGACTTGATTAATCATCCACTGAATTGCAGAGTCTATATCAAGGCCACCACCACCAAAGTTATAAACTGGGCCACTGTACATTAAACTTAGATTAATAGAATTTTCTAAATAACTGTCGCTTTTTGCTTGGGTAGGAAAAATCAATGCAATGGTAATTATTAAGCAGAACATTACTATGACTTTGAGTAATTTTCTGGATAGGGAAGTTAGCAACAAAAACAAATAAGATAAAGAAATAAACTTCATAGATTTAGATAATTGTCTGACATAGTATTGTATAGCAATGCAAGCATTCAGCATTCAGCATTCAGCATTCAGCTGAATAGTTACAATAATTTTTTTTACTGAAAGATAACCTAAAATTAACCTACAAGCTCTAATATATATTAGTTTTGTTAATAATTTATAATATAAATGTCTAAATACAGCGCTATAGAAGTTAAGAATCTTGATAAAAAATTTAAAGGAAAACCTGCTTTGCAGCAAGTTAATATCTGTGTTGAAGCAGGAGAAATGGTAGGTTTAGTTGGTGCTTCTGGTTCGGGAAAATCTACTTTACTACGACTGATAAATGGTTTAGAGCATGGAGATCAAGGTACCATTTACATATTTGGTACAGCTTTACAAACAGATGGCATTTTTCACTCACATATTAGAAAATTACGTTGCCAAATAGGTTGTATTTTTCAGCAATTTAATTTGGTCAAGCGACTAACAGTAATAGACAACGTTTTAGTGGGAAACTTGGGGCAAATGTCTCTTGTAAATTCGGCACTACGTCTATTTACAAAAGAGCAAAAAATACAGGCACTTGCTGCATTGGAAAGAGTAGGAATTTTAGAACAAGCTTATAAAAAAGCTGCCCAACTTTCTGGAGGACAACAACAACGGGTAGCGATCGCTCGTTGTTTAGTACAGGGAGCTAAAATTATTCTAGCAGATGAACCCATAGCTTCTCTAGACCCGGAGTCTGCTCGGAAGATAATGGAATTATTATGCAAACTCAACCGAGAAAATAATATTACTATTGTTACTTCTCTACATCAAGTTCAAATGGTACGTCGGTATTTTGAACGTACTATTGCTCTGAGAGATGGAGAAGTTGTATTTGACGATCCAACAGTTAATCTGAGCGATCGTAAACTAGACGAACTTTATGGTGCAGCGGCAGAAGAATTAATATTGAAAGGTCATGGAGAATTAGTATAGTTAATTTATCAAATATTCAAGGGTGTGAAAATAAGTCAAAAGTAAGAATTAAGAATTAAGAAGTTAAAAGCCATGTGAAGTCAAAAGCAAGAATTAAGAATAAAGAATTAAGAATAAAGAATTAAGAAGTTAAAAGGGAGAAAGTTTTTGATCGCTAATTATCTGAACATGGTATTAAACCCAAAAGAAACAAAATTAGAACTTAATTTTCTGTGTAGAAATATATATAGCAATCCTAAATGAGTTGTGACAAATCAAAAAGTAGATAAAAAAACTGAAACTCCTACCTGTTCCCTGTTCCCTGTTCCCTGTTCCCTAAAAGCGGTAAGATTGTTATACACAAATAAAATAGGATTGCTATAAATAAAAATGAACAAAATAACTAATAATTTTAACCGTATTGATAAAACTATTATAGCTACTCCAGCAGTTATAGAAATGTTAGCCCAAGAAAAGAAACGAGTTACTAATACTCGCATAATGTTTGTATTGGGTGCTGCGACTGTTCTAGTTTTTTCTGCTCTACAAAGTGAAATAAATTTTTTAACTTTATTCCAAAAAAGCGGTAATATGGTTGAGTATATTCAGTCATATTTTCCCCCTGATTTTTCCGATTGGAAAATTTATTTAGAAGACACAATAATTACTATTTCAATGGGTCTTTGGGGAACTATTTTAGCCGCGATTTTCGCCGTTCCATTTTCGATTTTGGCATCAGAAAATATGAGTCCAATTTGGATTGTACAGCCTATACGTCGAATTTTAGACGCCATGCGGGCAATTAATGAAGTGGTATTTGCTCTAATATTTGTAGTAGCTGTTGGTTTAGGTCCCTTTGCTGGTGTTTTAGCTTTATTTGTACATACAGCAGGTACTTTAGGAAAACTTTTTTCTGAAGCAGTGGAGTCTATTGAACCTGGTCCCGTTGAGGGTATTCGTGCTACGGGTGCTAGTAAAATTCAAGAGATTATCTTTGGAGTAATTCCTCAAGTAATGCCTTTATGGACTTCCTTCGTCTTGTATCGTTTTGAATCAAATGTTCGTTCTGCCTCCGTGTTAGGAATAGTAGGTGCAGGTGGTATAGGAGTTTCTCTTTATCAAAGTTTTGGTTCGTTTTTGTATCAAAAAGTTTGTGCAATTTTAATTATTTTAATCTTGGCAACTTCAATAATTGATTTATTATCAGCAAAATTAAGAAATTGGTTAGTGTAGATAACGAGGGAGGAGTCGGGCCGTAGGGGCGATTCGCGAATCGCCCCTACAGGATTTTGGTTATGACAATATGGTTCATCAATTGGAAAAGCGCTGTAATTTGTTGGGTTTCGGGTTCCTCAACCCAACCTACGACTAGCCTGTGTTTGCAATTTTCCTCTTAATCCGTATATCCGTGGCATAATCCGTGTGAGCAACCCAACCTACGACTAGCTTGTTTTATTTTGAACCGATACCTCCATGAATTGTGACTCCGCTGCTGCCAGAAAGATCGATATCTATTTTATCTCCCCTATCTATATCACGCCCAGCAGTATTAGTCTTAATATTAACATCGCGCCCCGCTTGAATTTTCGCTTGCGCTTCTTGTCTAACTTCTTCCCAACCCCCTTCCGGTAAACCTTTACCCCCACGCAATAACGCTACGGGAAAATCTTCTGTTTGGGAAAATAAGTTAATTAAAATATAATAGTGGCTTTGTTGCATGAAAGTGCTAGAAGCATTATAAAACAAGGGTTAATCAAGAAAATCTATAAATGAGAAAGTGCTGCCCTGTAAGAGTTTCAGGATATTAGTGCAACAAAACCTATAACAGTCAAGAAAACTATAGAGCGATCGCGGTTTCTATTTATAGCTCGTCCCTTAAAAGTTAAAATTAATCAAACAGTTTCCGAACTTGAAAAGCATTTAGGTAAATCAATAACAGCTAGAGAACGAGAACGAATACAGATGATTTACTGGCTAAAAACCAGTCTAGTATCGACTCGCCCAGAACTGTCCAAGCTACTAGGTCGCCATGAATCAACTATTACACCTTGGATCACACTTGATCGGGGTTTGCACATTATGGAATGATTAGGCCAAAAATTAGTTTAGACTTTGAGTAAAAATCTCCAAAAAGAGGCAGTAGGCAGCTTTGCTGTAGGCAGTAGGGAACCCACCCCTCGCCCCTCCCAGGAGGGGGAGGGGAAATAATTGATAATTTATGTGTGAGAATTGATTTTATTTTGGATTTTTATCAGATGTCTATTTTAGCAATTGATTAATCCAAAATCCTGTTCATCAAAAATCTAAAATCATTTGTCACTGTGCAACGCCCTTGATCGAGTGGGAAAACTAGAAAAGCTGTTAGAAGTAAAAAATACACCATGGGAGCACCCACATTTAAGTTAAGATCCTAAGAGGTTGTTTGTAAAGAATTATGGGTAGTCCTGCATGGGTTTTGGTGAAGATATATATTTTTTAATTTCTCCCATACTCCCCATCCCCCCATCTCCCCATACTCCCCTCCTGGGAGGGGTTAGGGGTGGGTCCCCATCTCCCCACACTCTCTCTACCATTACTATGCACCACCACCGAATTATGAAGTGTTTTTACCCCTGGCAAATTGGGTATTTCAGCCTATAAATCTGGGATAAATAACCAAGTTGTTACAGTTTAAAGGTCAATCATTGTATATTAGACTTGTCGCTTTATAACTTAAAAATCCCCCAAAAACCTTGTTCTGTAAGGATTGTAGCTATTGGAGGGCAAAAATGCTGGGAATTATTGCTCTGTCTAGGTTAGAGTGATTTTTTCCCTTTATTTAGCGACAACTCTATTACAAAACTTTACAAACAGTCTCTAATATTTAAGTTAAGATGTTAATATTATACATATCAGGGTTAAAAACTAAAAAATTTATTCTATTCTTACAGTATTTGGGACTACTCATTAAAACTGTGAGTAAAAGTTAACCTCAAAACTACAAAAGATGTAGTTGGCAGAAAGCTTCTAGGCTATGAAAGTCACATTATGGTGCATGGCTGCTCATAAAGTCTAACGAGGTAAGTCAAAATGATTCGCGATCTGAGTCAAGTTTTGAGAAGGATTTTGGAAGATTCGAGACTATCGTCCAGGTTTCCAGAATTGGCGGAAGCCCAGATTTCCTTTGAGCGTCCGTCGGAAACTTTTAGTCCTGGGCAAACCACTGTTAATTTATTTCTGTACGACATTCGGGAACACCTAGAACTACGCAGTAATGAACCAAGTATCGAAATGCGAGGTGGACAGGCAATTATTCATAATCCACCAAAGCGCATAGCCTGTTCTTATTTGGTTACAGCTTGGCCTGTTGGCGGGGAAGAATTACCCCTGCAAGAACACCGATTACTTAGCCAAGTGCTGCAAGTATTCTCAGCGTATCCAACTATTCCAGAAATACCTTTTTTACAAAATACCGGACTGGCAGGGCAAGAACCACCCTTACCATTGGTAGCAGCTCAAGTCGATGGAGTGCAAAGTGTGGCTGAACTTTGGACGGCGTTAGGTAATCAATTACGTCCTTCAATCACAGTTACAGCAACTCTTTCTATTAAGGAACTGTTTGAGCCAGAACCAACCCCCATTGTCATTACTCAAGATTTACAATTAGGCCAGCAACTCTCACCATCCTCAGAACAACTTGTGCCAGGCACTGAACAAAGATTTTTCCGCATTGGTGGACAAGTTACAGATGTTAACAATCAACCTGTTGTGGGTGCAACAGTTATTTTGGTTGAGCGTAATCTTACTGCAGCCACTGATGGAAATGGACAGTACAGTATAGGAGCAATTCCTGCTGGTGCTTATACTTTGAGGGTGCAGTTAGAAGATTTATTACAGGAGGTTAATATTACTATTCCAGTAGAAAACACAACAAATAATTACAACCTACAACTATAAACAGTCCCACAACTATAAACACTAAATTCTGTTTAATCAAGGAGAAAACAGCATGCCACAATATCTCTCTCCCGGAGTCTATGTTGAAGAAGTTCCTCCCTCATCTCGACCTATTGCCGGAGTCGCTACCAGTATAGCTGGATTTATCGGGATTGTACCCCAAAGTATCCAACTTCCTGCCGAGCGTGTTGAAACTACTACAAATGGCACTACCACTATTACCTTCAAAGTAGAAGAAAAGACTCTTCCCGATGCCGGAATAGCTAAGTTAGTGACTAATTGGAGTCAGTTTGTTAGCACATTTGCTGACTTAGCTGGGGATAAGACTCTTGGGAATCTCACAGATGTAGATGAACCTAGTTTTGATACTGCTTCACTTAATAGCTGGAGTCTTTTTGCCCAAGCAGTTTACGGTTTCTTCAATAATGGTGGAACTAGGTGCTA
Organism: Okeania hirsuta; assembly: GCF_003838195.1. Classification (GTDB taxonomy): domain Bacteria; phylum Cyanobacteriota; class Cyanobacteriia; order Cyanobacteriales; family Microcoleaceae; genus Okeania; species Okeania hirsuta. The sequence continues at coordinate 29,966 of NZ_RCBY01000013.1, read as the reverse complement.
TGTCATCCGTATTGATAGTAATACAGAGTTAGCTGCTGCCCTCAATACTTTTGCCTCCATTGACGAAATTACCATGGTGGCTATTCCTGGCATCATTAGCCAAGCAGAACAAGAAGCTGTCATAGGACACTGTGAAAACCTCAAAGACCGATTTGCTATTCTTGATGGCCAACAAAATCCTGATCCTATTGACCGAGACAGTATTAAAGGTAATACCAGAGATAGTAACTATGCTGCTCTTTACTTCCCCTGGATCAAGGTTTTTGACCCTGCCAAACAAATTTTAGATCCATCAAGTAATGGTAGTATAATCCTGCCTCCTAGTGGACACTTGGCTGGGGTTTACTCACGAGTAGATGGAGAAAGGGGTGTCTTTAAAGCACCAGCTAATGAAGTCATTCGAGGTGCTTTAGATTTAGAATACAACCTCACGAAAGCAGACCAAGATGGTTTAAATCCTCTAGGAATTAATATCATTCGCTCTTTTAAAGGCAATATCAAAGTCTGGGGAGCGCGCACTCTAGGAGGCGAAGACAATGGAGAATATAAGTACATTAGCACCCGCCGCTATTTCAACTACTTACGGGAATCTATTGATGAGGGGACGCAGTTTGCTGTCTTTGAACCCAATAATCTAGCACTGTGGCAACGAATTAAACGAACAGTAGGGGACTTTCTGTTAAATGAATGGCGCAATGGGGCGTTGTTTGGGGAAACACCAGAGAAAGCTTTCTTCGTTAAATGTGACGCAGAAACTAATCCCAAAGAAGTCAGGGAGTTAGGACAAGTTGTAACCCTGATTGGGGTAGCAATTGTCAAGCCAGCGGAATTTGTGATCTTCCGCATCCAGCAAACGGCTGGCGAGTAGTAATCTGTTGAACCAACTAAAAAGGAGATTTAGTCATGGCAAGAGTTGATCCGTATAAAAACTATCGTTTCCTCGTGGAGATTGATGGAATTGTTCAGGCAGGCTTTTCAGAATGTAGTGGTTTTGGTTCTGAGGTAGAAATCGTTGAATATCGTGAAGGTGGAGACGATGCTACAGTGCGTAAACTACGAGGAAAAGCTAGTTATCCTGACATTTCTCTCAAATGGGGACTAAGTGATTCCCGTGAACTCTATGATTGGCACTTAGCTGCTGTCAATGGACAGATTGAACGTAAAAATGGTTCTATCATTCTGCTTGATGATACAGGACAAGAAAAAGTACGCTGGAACTTTTTCCAGGCTTGGGCTAGTAAGTATGAAGCACCTGGTTTAGATGCTAAGGGAAGTGATGTTGCGATTGATACCCTCACCGTGACTTGTGAACGTCTGGAGCGAGCTTAACGAAGTCAGAAGTCAACCCACCCCTAACCCCTCCTGGGAGGGGAAGTCAACCCACCCCTAATATAGAATCCGGTTGAATAGTTATTGTATAGTTGAGTGTAGGGGAGTAGGGGAGTGGGGGAGTAGGGGAGATTAAAGGCTTGAAGTAATTATAGAATTATCAACATATACTATATAAACGGATTCTATATAACCCCTCCTGGGAGGGGAAGTGATTTTGGTAACGGGGATTTGAGCCCCGCTCCAAAAATATTTCGCCGATCTTGGCGGGGTTTTAGACCCATACTTCCTGTTCCCTGTTCCCTGTTCCCTGTTATGAGTCTATAAAATCTGACTTTTGACTTTTGACTTTTGAATTCCGTGTCTATAAAATCTTACTTTTGACTTTTGAATTCCGTGAAACGGTATGATTATTCCTGAGCAAACAGCCATGTTACAAACTGAGTATGAGTTTACATTACCAGCAGGTTATGTGGACAAAGAAGGCACTTTACATAAGGAAGGGATAATGCGACTGGCAACTGCTGCCGATGAAATTATACCCCTGAAAGACCCTCGCGTACAATCTAACCCAGCCTATTTAATTGTCATTCTGCTATCTCGAGTTATAACCAGACTAGGTTCCGTAGAAGTGATTAATCCTAAAGTGATTGAAGGATTATTTGCTTCTGACTTATCCTATCTACAGGATTTGTACAATCGCATTAATGGCAATGGAACGCGATCGCTCCAGATTACCTGTCCTCACTGTGAAAATGATTTTGCTGTGGAGTTGGACCTATCGGGGGAATTTTAGGCTACCCCCTGGACCAACTCCATCAGGAGGTAGCCTATCTGGCATATCACTTCCATTGGCACTATGAATCAATCATGGTAATGGAACACAGGGAAAGGAGACGGTGGGTTGAGGAAGTTGCCCAGATCAATAGGCGTTTGAATGCCCAAACCGGGCAGATAGAGTTTACCTAAAGACTAAGAGAATTAGCGATCGCGATTCAACAGCTTACTATTGGTACTTTTAAGATGGAAGATTATCCTTTACACCCTTCTAATAATCCAAGTAGTTTAACCTTGGGCAAACGTATACAGCGACGAGTGGTTGAACCTGCTGGGGTAATTAATACCCAGCAGCTACATTGCCATTACCAAGCTACTCAAGGAATAGCTGGACGACTTGTACAAAGGTTAGGGTTACCGGAACAGGTAAAATTCCGCTATGGCTCTGGAGTTTTGCAACCTACATCAATAATTCAACGTCTGCAGCGACAGCGCACGGAATCAGCGGAGGTTCTTAATGAGCAATTTCCAGCAACTCCTGACGCTCACTCAGCAATGGGAGAAATGGTTCAACGTTCTATACCGCCTCAATCAAGGCAGTTTCAGAATAGTAGGGAGATTCAAGGGAGAAGCACTAATAAATTAGGCAGATATCACACAAATCCCCTGCAGCCATCTATAACCCAGAAAGCAACGGTAATGACAAAGCCAGTGGAAAAAAAACCACAATCTGACACTTCTGTTGTGAAGACAAGTAGGGGAGAAACAAACCGACCATTTCGGATTAGTCGCAAAGCAACTGTTTCAGAAGTTAATGTCAGCAATCTAGGAGCTAAGGTTGAAGCTGAACCTAACTTTAAACAGAATCAGGATTTGCCTCTTAACCAAGCTACTAACCAATTATCGACAAGTACGGTTCAAACAAAAGCAGATACTTCTGTTAATCCCAATAGTTTAGTAACTGCAACCCAGCCAAAAACTAATCTACCTCTGGTTAAAGGGATTATTCAAACTAAAGCAGAAGATTTTAACCTAACTTCAATCGTACCAAAGACTGATTCTGGAAAACGGCAAGTAGATACTCATTCAAATTCTCATCCTACAGTAACTGAAACTCAACTTCAAACCAGTAGAGCTTCCCTACCTGCTTCCCCTGAGACATCTGGTAATTTTCGGATTAGTCGCAAAGCAACTGTTTCAGAAGTTAATGCCAGTAATCTAGGAGCGAGGGTTGAAGCTGAACCTAACTTTAAACAGGAGCTGGATTTGCCTCTTCCCAAAGCTACTAACCAATTATCGGCAAGTACGGTTCAAAGGAAAGCAGATACTTCTGTTAATCCCAACAGTTTAGTAACTGCAACCCAGCCAAAAACTAATCTACCTCTGGTTAAAGGGATTATTCAAACTAAAGCAAATGAGGAGCTATCCACTGATAATTTTCGGATTAGTCGCAAAGCAACTGTTTCAGAAGTTAATGCCAGCAATCTAGGAGCTAGGGTTGAAGTTGAACCTAACTTTAAACAGAATCAGGATTTGCCTCTTACCCGAGCTACTAAATTATCGACAAGTACGGTTCAAAGGAAAGCGGATACTTCTGTTAATCCCAATAGTTTAGTAACTGGGACCCAGCCAAAAACTAATCTACCTCTAGTTAAAGGGATTATTCAAACTAAACCAGAAGATTTTAACCTAACTTCAATCGTACCAAAGACTGACCTTTCTCAATCTCGGCCTTTATCCTTACAGGGACAAAAATCAAACTTACCTTTACAACGATCGCCAGAACCATCGATCGCCAGTAACCCTAGTTCTGAGTTAAACATGGTTTGGCTCAAAAGCACCGATGCTTTACAAGCTAATGAGGGATTATCCACCAAAAATCCTTATAGTGAGAAAATTGCTCTACCTCTAGCAATAACTCCCATAAATACTCATGGTGTCCTCGCTCGTCAAACAACTAATACAGTAGATAATTCTACAGTTCAGTTGGCAATGGACGGAAATTCTACAACGCCAATGTCTGCTCCAGAAACAGCATCAGGGGCATCGGTAGATGTCGCCAAAGTTGCTGAACAAGTAAGTAGGATTCTGGGTCGTCAACTTGCAGTAGAAAGGGAACGTCGGGGGATTGGGAAATGGTAATAGGACAACAAAAATTAGCAAAATTGACAATTACTCCTTTAGAAAAGCAGGGGGAACAGTACAACAGGTTGCTGAAAAAGGCAATTTCAGTGCAATTTAATCCAGAAGCTTATTCTATCACTAAATCCGTCAACTGGGGACCACCGGAAAATTCCAGTGGACAAGGAACAAACACTCAAAGACAAGTTAATGCGCCCACTGTGGAATTTAAAGGCGGTGGCAGTCGTCAGCTCACTTTGGAATTATTTTTCGACGTGACTGAAGCAGTTAATGGGGAGGATGTGCGACAAGAAACTAATAAAATTGTAGCTCTAACTCGGATTGAGCGAGACGAAGCTCATCCGCGAGTTTGCGAAGTGGCCTGGGGTGAGGCTCCTGTAGGTTCTGATTTCCCCTTTATTGGCGTAATTACCAGTTTGACGCAAAATTTTACGCTTTTTAAAGGCAATGGAAAACCCCTGAGAGCAAATTTGAGCGTTAGTTTCTTAGAATTTCTAGCTCCGTTAGTAGACAAACGGCACACCGATCCTGAACTGACCACCCGTATTATCAAGCGTGGTGATACTTTAAGTAGTATAGCAGCCCAAGTTTACAGAAATCCTAAACTATGGCGGATTATTGCTGAAGCCAATCAGCTTGACGATCCACGCAATCTAGAAATGCAGATTGGTCGCACCTTAACTATTCCAAAACTGGGTTGATATCAAATCCGGTTGAATACTTGTTATATAGTTGGGATGGGGGGATAGGAAGATAGGGAGATAGGGAGATGGAAATATCTTTTATTTATCAATCTCCGGACTTCCCCTCCCAGGAGGGGTTAGCGGTGGGTTGATTCCTAACCAAGAAATAAGGTCTCAAGCCTCCCCTTGGCTGCGCCACGAGCTGTCGCTCTACAAGGGGATGAAAAAAAGTTGATTCAGTATTTCAAGCCTCGTACTTTAGTAGGAGGTACTGATAACTGATAACTGAAATGACTCCTTTGCGAAAAAAAACCGTACCGCATGCAAAGATATCAAATGGCTTCTATATAACCGGATTCTATATGAAGGAAATAATCTATGCCAGTTGCTAATCGCGAAAGCCCTCTTGTTCCTAATTTTGAGATTATTATCAACAGCTCACCTTTGCCTGTTGAAGCAAAATTGCACGTCCAACGCCTTACCGTTGACCATGATGTTAACTTACCTGGAATGTTTACACTGGAACTTACAGGTTCAGATAGCCAGGAAGAAGAAACTATCTGGATTGATGACGAAGAACTTTTTGCCATTGGCAATGTCGTTGAAGTTAAACTTGGCTATGGTAATGATTTAGAAACCCTAATTATTGGTGAAATTACAGGTATAGAACCAGAATTTGCCATCGATCGCCTACCTAGTTTAACTGTGCGGGGGTATAGCCGTCGTCATCGTCTCCAGCGAGGTCGCAAGACCAAAACCTTTGTCCAGCAAAAAGATAGTGAGATTGCTACCCAGATTGCTCAGGATGCCGGACTCACGGCTCAAGTTGAAGATAGCCAAGTGGTGCATGATTATATTTTACAAGGGTCGCAAACAGACATTGAGTTTTTGCAAGAGAGAGCAAAGCGGATTAACTATGAGGTAGTTGTTGAAGATAAAACTCTATTTTTCCGACCTGTAGGCAATGCTGAGAGCGAAATTTTAACTCTTAGCTTTGAGGATGATTTGATGGAATTTTATCCCCATCTGTCTTCTATGGGTCAAGTTAGTGAGTTAACAGTGCGAGGTTGGAATCCTAAAGAAAAGCAAGAAATTGTCGGAGAGGCAAGAGTAGGGGATGAGGTTTCAACTATGGGGGGACAAAATAGCGGTGCGGCTCTTGTTGAAGATGCTTTCGGTACAGCAGTTGCTACAGTCAGCGATCGCCCAGTGTTAACTCAAGCAGAAGCAGATCAATTTGCCAAAGCTCGCTTTAATAATCTCGCACTAGGATTAATTACTGGTGAAGGAGTTTGTTGGGGACGTACAGATTTACGCCCAGGCAAAGTAATCAAAATTGACGGGGTAGGGAAACGCTTTAGCGGTCAGTATTATGTTACTGCTACTGTGAATCGTTATCAAGCTCAATCTGGATATCGTACCCATTTTACAGTTCGGAGGAACGGAACATGAGGTTATTTGACCTATTGATGGATAATGAAGAAAGAGAAGCGATCGCCTCTCGTATTTATGGTGTTGTGGTTGGTGTAGTTACCAATAATGAAGACCCAGAAGGACTAGGGAGAGTCAAAGTAAAATTTCCCTGGTTGAGTGATGAAGATGAAAGCGACTGGGCGCGAATAGCTGCACCAATGGCAGGAAATGAAAGAGGGATTTATTTTTTGCCAGAAGTAGATGACGAAGTTTTAGTAGTTTTTGAACATGGGGATGTGCGTTTTCCTTATATTATCGGGTTTTTATGGAATGGTCAAGAACCTCCACCGACAACTAATGAAGATGGCCAAAATAACATCCGGCTCATCAAATCTCGTAGCGGTCATGTAATCCGTCTCAATGATGAGGAGGGTAAAGAAACTATTGAAATTGTTGATAAAACTGAAAAAAATAGCATTGTTTTTGATACTGCTAGCAATACGATTGCTATTAGCTCCGATGGAGACATAACTTTATCAGCAACACAAGGCAATATTAAGCTAGAAGCACAGAATATTGAAATTAAATCTACAGCAGACACCAAAATTGAATCTGACGCCGGAATGAATCTTGAAGCCAGCAGCACCATGAATCTTAAAGGTCAAACTATTAATCTCAATTAGTTATCTCTAGAAAATATGGAGTAGGGAGTAGGGAGTAGGGAACCCACCCCTAACCCCTCCCAGGAGGGGAATAATTGAGAATTTATGTAGGATAATTGATTTTAATTTTTATTTTTGGAGATGTCTATGGGACAACCAGCAGCAAAACAAGGCGACCAAATTATTGCAGTTGATACTCACATTGTCATGGTACCGTCGGCAGGACCACCAGTACCGACACCCTTACCTCATCCTTTTTCTGGTATGATCAACGACAACCTCAGCAGTGATGTCAATATTATGGGAATGCCAGCAGCAACTGTAGATAGCACTGCTGACAATACTCCATCTCATATTCCGACACCTCCGGGCACTAGCTTTCAAAATCCCCCGGCGAATAAAGGCACGGTCAAAATTGGTAGCCAAACTGTAAAGATCAACGGTAAATCAGCAGCCAGGAATGGAGATATTGCTGAAACTTGTAACGATCCGGTAGATGCACCAGTGGGTCAAGTGGTAGCAGTCAGTACAGTTTTTATTGGATGAAAGGAAGGGAATAATGTCTAAACCATTTTTAGGTGTAGGTGTAGGATTTCCAGTCAGTTTAGATACTGAGGGAGATTTCCAACTTGCTAAATATGAGGAGAGTGTACGCCAGTCAATCTTAATTATCCTTGGTACTGCCAAAGGTGAGCGAGTTATGCGCCCTGACTTTGGTTGTAGCATTTACGACTTAGTTTTTGAGCCTAACTCACCGTCCACTGCTGGCAAAGTATCCCAAGCTGTTCAGGAAGCGTTGCTGTTATTTGAACCTCGTATTGATGTCTTAGATGTGCGAGTCCAATCTCCATCAAATCAAGAGAGGGAGAAGATGCTGGTTACTATAGATTATCAAGTACGGGCAACTAATAACGTTTTTAACTTAGTTTATCCGTTTTATCTAGAAGGAGGTGGAAGTTAATGGGGAAACTAGCGCCCAAAATAGATGGACGCACCGCAGAGGATATTGCTGCTCAGGTGCAGGAACTTCTGGAACAATATACAGGAGAAAATAAACCAATTCAAGGAACTAGGGCAGCATTAGTTAATATATTTGCTCGTTTTTCCGAGATTATTATTGAAAGGCTAAATCAAGTTCCAGATAAAAATTTCTTAGCATTTTTGGATTTATTAGGAGCTTCTCGCTTACCACCCCAACCAGCACGAGTACCTCTGACATTTTTATTAGCTGCTGGAACGACGGTTGATGCAGTAGTACCAAAAAGGACGCAAGTTGCTGCACCCCCAGCAGAAGGCGAAAAAGACCCCGTAATTTTTGAAACGGAACGGGAATTAGTGGTAAGTGCAGCAAAATTAGAGTCTATTTTTGTGCGCGATCCACAACAAGACCTGTATACTGAGTCCAGTTCAATTCTTACTACTCCTGAATTACTGGGCGTTCCTATTTTTCGGGGAAATCAAGCTATTGAACACATTTTATATATTGGACATAGCAAACTTTTGGGATTTCCTAAAATTGAAAGTCTCAAGTTCAAGATTAATTTATCAAAAGCTCTTGGTGAAGGAGGGGAGATAAAATGGCAAATTTTGCAGGAAACTGAAGATGAAGCTAATTGGGAGGAAATTACACCGAGGAATGATGGGACTCAAGGTTTCACTCAAAGTGGAGAAAATCGCGAAATTGAATTTACCAATATTAATGCTGTTCCCTTAACTACAGTTAATTCAGTTACTAATCGTTGGCTACGTTGCCGTTTATTAACTCCTATTAGTCTTGCCGATGAATCTGCAACTGATATGGTATCTGCTAGTGAACTGCCAGAAATTGAGGATATTAAACTTGAGGCCAGAATTAGTTCTATTGACTTATTAATTGAAACTGCATTTACCAATCAATTACCAGTAGATGTAACTAAAGATTTCTTTCCTTTTGGTGAAAAACCAAAGTTTGGAGATACCTTTTATTTAGCAAATAATCAAGCTTTTTCTCAACAAAATGCTGACATTACTATTCAGATAAATTTAACTAATCCAGCATCAGAAGATAATGAAGAAGAATTTGTTAAACCCACAAAAGCCTCTAAAAATCTCAAACTAAAATGGGAATTTTGGAATGGTAAACAGTGGAAAGAATTAACAACTGCTGAAGAAGAAGCTGGATTTGAAGATACCACCCGGGCTTTTACTCAAAAAGGTCATGTAAAGTTTAACTTATTTGAAAAACCTTATCCAACAACTGTTAACGGAATCAAAGATTTTTGGATTCGTGTGAGAATTATTTCTGGTAACTATGGTAGAGAAGTTCGCTACCAGAACATTGCCACATCTGCGACAGAGCCATCACTAGCACGAGAATCTATTCGAGAGTCATCACTAGCACGAGAATCACAAGGATATCGATTTATTGAGGCAACTTTTGCTCCACCTTTGATTGACTCAATTACGGTTAACTATACATTAACAAAACAAGAAAAACCAGAAATTATTTTGACCTATAATGACACAGTTTATTCAGATAACCTAATTCAACGTATTGATAACCAGAATCAAGTTTTTCCCAAACCTTTAATTCCTTTTCAGAAAACAGAAACTGATAAACCAGCTTGCTATTTTGGCTTTACTTTACCCCCTGGCCGAACATATTTTCCCAATCGTACTATTAGCTTATTTAACAGTATGGCTGATGTGAAATATGGAGAAAAATTAGTGCCACTTTCCCCTACTAAAAGTCGAATAATTGGAGCAGCTAATTCAACAGTTACTCATAAGTTTTGGCTAACTAATAATACCTCTGAATCAGTGCAATTTGAATTGACTATTTTGGGAATGAATTGGGATACTAATGTGGAGGATTCATTAGAAGTAGAAGCTGATTCGGTACAGGAGGTAGAAGTAAGCGTAGAAATTCCAGATGAAGCTGAATTAGATAGTAGCGATCGCGGTTTTTTAGAAGTTAGGCAAGTTAATAATTCATCAATTATTTATAATGCAAGATTTGAGACTTTTGTAGGTCAAGAATTGCCGAAAAATGAGCAACTAAAACTATCTTGGCAATACTGGAATGGCAAAAAATGGGGAAACCTGATAGTAAGAGATGAAACAGAAAATTTTACCCGTCCGGGTTTAATTGAATTTCTCCCACCATCAGATTTTGCATTAAGAAAAGACTTTAATTTATCTCCCCGTTATTGGCTGAGAGTTCAATGGTTAAGTGGTGAATACGAAGTTGAACCTAGACTAAAACGAGTCTTACTTAACACCACAATGGCAGTCCAAACATTGACTATTCAAAAAGAAATTCTTGGCTCTAGTGATGGGAATGAAAATCAAAAGTTTCAAACAACTAAGCAACCAATTTTAGCAGGTCAACAACTCGAAGTTCGGGAACGAGAAATACCTTCTATTCAAGAACAGCAAAAAATTGTTTTTGAAGAAGGAGAAGATGCTATTACTTCTATCACTGACGCAACCGGAAGACCTAAAGAAATCTGGGTACGTTGGCATCAAGTCAAAGATTTTTATCAGTCAGAAGCACGCGATCGCCATTATGTACTTGACAACCTTACCGGAAAAATTACTTTCGGCGATGGGCGTAATGGATTAATTCCTCCCCCTGGTAGAGGCAATATCCGTATGAATCGCTATCAAACAGGCGGTGGAAAAGCCGGAAACAAAGCCGTTGGGTCGATTGTCCAACTCAAAACCACAGTCCCCTATGTGGACAAAGTAATTAACCATCAAGCAGCAGCAGGAGGTGCAGAGGCAGAAACCCTCAACTCCCTCATCGAACGCGCACCGAGGGAAATTCGTCATCGTCAGCGTGCTGTCACCCTAGAAGATTACGAAGACTTGGCCAAACTGGCTTCACCAGAAGTTATTAGAGCCAAGTGCATACCACTTACAAATTTAAAAGTCAACCCCCTAGATACCAGAGAATTATTGGGAGCAGTCAGCGTTATTATTGTACCCCGCTCAACTGAAGCTAAACCCTTGCCCAGTTTAGAGTTAATTAACCGTGTCCAAGACTACCTGGAAACTCATGCTTCACCAACAGTTAATATCTCGGTGGTAGGTCCTCTCTATGTCCGTGTCAGTATTACTGTAGAAATTGCTTTAATTTCTTTAGAAGGAGGCGGCCAGGTAGCACAAGCAGTGGAACAAAAATTAGCTAGTTTTCTGCATCCTCTAACTGGTGGTTTTGAGGGGATGGGTTGGGATTTTGGTCGCGAACCCTACAAATCTGATTTTTACCGACTTCTGGAGGGGATAGCTGGAGTCGATCATATTCGTAATTTGGAGGTGGATGAAATGGAAGAACTAACAGGTGCTAAACAGACAGGTCGCTTTTTAGTTTATTCCGGCAACCATGAGATTAGTTTAACATTTGTTGAATCTTGAGGAGGAATTAATTGTTATGCCAATAGAATTATCTAATCTTGATGACCGGACTTATGATGATTTAGTGCAAGAAGCGCTGAGTATGATTCCCACCTATGCACCAGAATGGACTAATCATAATCCTTCCGATCCAGGGATTACTCTAATTGAGCTGTTTGCCTATTTAACAGAAATGCTGCTTTATCGGCAAAATCGAGTTACAGATGATAATATGCGGATGTTTTTGAAATTGCTCAACGGACCTAGTTGGGAGCAGACTAGAGATTTACAAGAAGAAGTAGGATTGGCAGTTTTAGGAGTACGCCAGCGGTATCGTGCCGTCACCTGCCAGGATTTTGAAGAATTAGCAAAAGAAGCAGATTCTAGAATAGCTCGAACTCATTGCGTACCAAAGCGCAATTTGGAATTAGACCCCCTGAATCAGTATGGAGAAAGTCCCGGACATATTAGCATGATTATTGTTCCTGGTATAGCGATCGCTCCTCAGATTTTCTTCTTTGATGGAACTTATACAGACTACATCCTAACAACACAAGTCAATAATGAAACACCCTTAGAACTCAATAGCGCTCCCGAGCATTTTCTCTATTTGGGATTAACAACAACATTTCGCTCTGTTGAGTTCCGGTTTGGAACACCAGGCACAAATTACCAACTCAAAATTGAGTATTTTAATGGCTCGGAATGGGTAGAGATGACCTTTGAACTTCACTCTCTAACAGACCAAACATCCAATTGGAATGAAAATGGTTTAATTCAGTTTAATGTTCCTGATAACTGGGAACAAATTGATATAAATGGTACAACACGATATTGGTTAAGAGTTTCAACTGAGACCAACCCTAGTCAAGTTGCACAAGTATTACGAATTCAGATTCAACATAACTTGAAACAGGTTGTCAAAGACTATCTTGAACCCAGGCGTTTATTGACTACTGCTGTTCATGTTGTTGAAGCACGCTATGTCAAAATTCGCGTTCAGTTAACTGTGTTTCTGAACCAGGATGTAGCAGAAGCAGAGGTTCAATCAAAAGCCTTCAAAACTCTAGAAGATTTTTTCGATCCGTTAAGAGGAGGAACCGAAGGAAAAGGATGGCCTTTTGGTCGTAATGTTTATATCTCAGAAATTTATGAACTACTTGATGGCGTATCTGGAGTCGATTATGTCAAAAAAACTCAGGAGGTAGAAACACAACAGGAACTTGATGAAGTTCAGTTAATTGATGAATTGGTAAGTGGTGAACCTGAACGTCTCATCCGCAATGTTAACGAAGAACTCATTGGGATACAAATTAAGTCCCATGAACTGGTTGAAGCAGAGATTGATTTAATCACAGAATCACCGATAAAATCAGAGTAATACCAATTTCATAAAATATTGCTACAGTCATGGCACAGGGAATAGGGAATAGGGAATAGGGAATAGGGAAAGAAAAACAGAATAAAAAAAGAGAAAAAAAGGTTAAATTGTTAGAATTTATGGAATTTATATTTTTTTCTTGTAGGAAGAAATCATCAACTAAGATGTAACTACCTTTTTTGAATTTGGTATAAAATTCATTCCCATCTTGAAAAATAAGGAGACAGCTAATGTCATCTAAAGCCAGGCGATCGCCAAGTAAACTTCTAGATTATCTGCCCCTCATCCATCACACCGAGCCTTTTCTCGGTCAATTCTTGCTAGCATTTGAAAAGGTATTATTGGGTATTAAGGATGATATTAAATTTCCGCCTCTGAGCCAAGATATCAAGTTTCAACCTCAAGGTTTAGAAACAACTATTGCGGATATTGCCACACTTTTCGATCCCCAAGAGACACCCAAAGAGTTTTTGTCGTGGCTAGCTAGTTGGACAGCTTTAAGCCTACGGGCAGATCTAGCACCAGGGGTACAGCGTGACTTTGTAGCCAGCATCGTGCAACGCTATCGCTTTCGAGGAACTAAAGAAAACCTGATACAACTGCTGAAAATTTTTACTAAAGGCGAACCCATTATTAAAGAACCTGTTGTTTCAGCATTTCAGGTAGGCGTATCTTCAACTGTTGGTCAAAATACCTACGTTGGTGGTGGCCCAGCTCACTTCTTCGAGATTACCATAGCTCTACCACGAGCTTCTCCCAAAGAACAAGCAAGACAAGAGGCAATAGCTCGTGCCATTATTGAATTAGAAAAGCCTGCTCATACCTATTACAAACTTAATATTGAGTTTCCCAGTATGCGAATTGGTAAATATTCAACCGTAGGGATTAATACACTACTGGGAATTGTTTCTGAGACCTAGTGCAAAAAGGCAGAAGGCAGGATAGCTTTAGTTATCTAGGATAGCTTTAGTTATCTAGGATAGCAGAAGGCAGAAGGGAAGAAAGGTTATTGTACAAGCTTTTGAACCTTTTTTAACTGGTTAGTTATTTCCGCCATCCTGCACTAGCAACTGATTTTTTATTGGAGATAAAAATTATGACTGAAATTAAACGTTTGAACTATTTTACATCCCAATTTTTAGTAGAAAACGATTTTCGGGACGAACAAGCTTACCATCGCCGAATGCGCCATCTGCATAATCGCTCCCTGCATACTTGGGGTGTGGTAACAGGACTAGAAATTAATAAATCTGGAGATAAACAAGTCTCAGTTAATAATGGGATGGCTATTGATAGCGAAGGTAAGGAAATTGTTGTTCTAGAAGAGCAACCTGCTGATATAAAAACGGTAAGCTTATCTGAATTTGCAGCAGGAAGTACAGTTTATATTACACTTGCTGTTCAAGACTTCGAGGATGAGGCAGACAGCTACACATTGGGGAGTGAAATCAAATATACTCGTACTACTGAGCGTCCTCAACTTGAAACAAGCAGTACACAGCCTGCTGATGATGGTGCAGTGGTTCTCCTAGCTGAGGTTCAATTGGATGATAGTGGTAATGTTGATGTTGATACTATTGATAATTCCGTCCGCAGGTTAGCTAGTGTTCATATTCCACCGGGAGCAGAATTCTCAGGACCTTTGAATATTCAAGATGCTTTGAGTGTTGGTGGTAATGTTGACATTGGTGGCAACCTGACAGTTTCTGGAGATTTTGCAGTAACTGGAAATGTGAATACTCCCCTGAATGTTACTAACAATGTTAGCATTGGTGGAAACTTAACTGTTTCGGGCAATCTTGAAATAACTGGAGATGTGATTGCTCGTGATACAGAACATATTGAAGGTAATGTTTCCTTGGGTAATGATGATAACGATGAAGTTAGCATTAATGGGGTGTTGCGTTCCACCCACTCCTCTGGAATATTACAAATAGATGATGCTTTAAACGTTACAGGTCCGCTGACTGTAAGTGGAGGAAATTGGAATTTAACAACTACAGAAGGCGACTTGAAAATTGGCAACAATACCCATCGCTTAAAGATTGGAGTTGCTACAAGTGGAAATGGTGCTGGCGATGTTCGTATTTGTGCTCAAGGCGGAACCCACCGACTAATGCTTGGTAGCAATACGGCTGACGTGCTAACTGTTCAGAATGGCAATGTTGGTATCGGTACATTAAATCCTAGCGCCATATTAGAGGTGGCAGGTGCTTTAAAATTAGCAAAGACTGGAACTTTGCTCTTCCATAGTACCAATGAATCTGGTCCGCCTACAGGTGATGGTTTCCGACTCAGGTACGATGCCGATTTCTTTGAAAGTCCTCTAGATGCTTTAGTGATCGAAAAAACTGATGGTAATGGCCGTAACCCTGATGGAGGTATTGCTTTTGTTAATACAGGTAACGATGGAATTGAAGAAACTGCACTTGTTATTAGAGGATCTGGCAATGTTGGTATCGGTACAAAGAACCCAAGTGCTAAATTAGTTGTTACCGGAGGTGAAACTACTTTACAGCAAGAAAGCTGGCAAACTCCAACACTCCAAAATGGCTGGGTTAATTACGGTAGTGGTTACAACAGTGCTGGCTACTTTAAAGATAGCCTAGGTATAGTTCACCTTAAAGGTCTAGTCAGAAATGGCACAGCCAACACAATTTTTACATTGCCAGTAGGATATAGACCTGCTGCTCGAGAACTTCATAGTGTTGCAACTTATAATAATACTATTGGTAGGGTTGATATTTTTTCTAATGGAAGAGTACAAAGAATTAGTGGAAGTAGCGCTTGGGTTTCTTTAGATGGAATTACTTTTAGAGCAGGTTCATCGACTCGTGGCGATGGTATTATCAGAGATGTCATAGTTGGCGATACTATAAGAGATGTCATAGTTGGCGATACTATAAGAGATGTCATACAGTAGCTTAATATCATGTCCGGTTGAATAGTTTAAATAACGAGGGAGTAAACCCACCCCTCGCCCCTCCCCCGACCGTGGAGGGGAACAGGAGGAGCAAGTTTTTTGATCACTAATTATCCGGACAGTTGTGAGATCCGATTGCCTGCCTAACTCAGTTATAGCCTCAAGTTGTCTCATAAATCATTCCTGATTGCTATATGAAAGATAAAATAGAAAAACGCATTGCTAGTCTAAAAGCTGAATTTGAATCTGGAAAAAAAACGCTGTCTGATTTGGAGACCAAACAGACCAACCTCAGAGAGACTTTATTTCGGATAAGTGGTGCAATACAGATATTAGAAGAATTGCTAGCTGAATCTCAAACACCAGAAGAAAACGACGCTCAAAATCTTGAGGAAGATGCCACAAGTCCCCTAACTAATTGATTAAGGTGAACCTTATGGGTAATCAACGAACAACTCAAATCAAAACAACAGAAGCAAACAATCAGAGAAAGGCTTCAGTGGCTACTCAACCACCGTTGTCGATTAATAGCCCAGTTCACCCTATTCTGCAACTCCAACAACAACTGGGCAATCAGGCAGTTAATCGTCTGATTCAAACAAAAATGACAGTTGGCCAGCCTGGGGACACTTATGAACAAGAAGCTGATCAGGTCGCAGCTACTGTAATGCGTACCCCAGCACCACAAGTGCAGCGTCAAACGGAAGAGGAGGAGGTTCAAACTAAACCCATTACTCCCTTGGTTCAACGTCAAATGGAAGAAGAGGAGGAAGTTCAAACCAAGGCCATTACTCCCTTGGCTCAACGTCAAATGGAAGAAGAGGAGGAGGTTCAAACTAAACCCATTACTCCCTTGGTTCAACGTCAAATGGAAGAAGAGGAGGAAGTTCAAACCAAGGCCATTACTCCCTTGGCTCAACGTCAAATGGAAGAAGAGGAGGAGGTTCAAACCAAGGCCATTACTCCCTTGGCTCAACGTCAAATGGAAGAAGAGGAGGAGGTTCAAACTAAACCCATTACTCCCTTGGTTCAACGTCAAATGGAAGAAGAGGAGGAGGTTCAAGCCAAGCCCATTACTCCCCTGGTTCAACGTCAAATGGAAGAAGAAGAGGAGGTTCAGGCCAAGCCCATTACTCCTTTAGTTCAACGTCAAATGGAAGAGGAAGAGGAGGTTCAGGCCAAGCCCATTACTCCTTTAGTTCAACGTCAAATGGAAGAAGAGGAAGAAAACGAAAAAGTCCAAATGCTCCAACGACAAACTGACGAAGAGGAGGAAAAGGTTCAAACCAAAGCTGCCCCTGGTCAAACCCCTAACGTATCTGCCAATCTAGAAGCTCGCATCCAGTCCGCTAGAGGGAGTGGTCAACCCCTGTCAGACTCAACCCGTGCCTTTATGGAACCGCGCTTTGGCTATGACTTCAGCAACGTGCGGGTGCATACAGACGACCGAGCGGCCAGTGCCGCCCGCGATCTCAACGCCCAAGCATTTACCGTCGGTCAGGATATCTTCTTTGGCAGCGGTCGCTACGCCCCTGAGTCCACCGTAGGAAAGCGGTTGTTTGCCCATGAATTAGTCCACACTCTCCAGCAACAACCTAAGTCGCCTTCTGCCTTTGTTGCAGAGCCATCTGACCCTGAGCAAGCACCAACTGCGCTAGAACCTTCCTTGCCACCCCTAAGTTCTGAGGAGGCAGGTGGTAATAAGTCTCTAGACACTAAAACTGAGCCTGAACCCAAAACAGATGGGGGTAAAAATGATGTTGCTTCTCAAGAGAGTGTAGAAACAAAAGTTGAGGACACCGAACCATCTCTCAAATCAACGGCAGAGGAATCGGAATCAGACGTTGCACTTGAGTTAGAAAAACCTTCTGCCATTGGAGAGGAAGAGGTTGCAGAGGTTAGCTCTCTTTCTCTCGAAGGAGCATCCGACCAGGCACTGAGCAAGTTTATGGAGTCCAGTCCATCCGAAATCGCAGCAACCCAACCCAACCTCGGTACTCAGCTTGACAGCAACCTGAAACAGGAGCAGCAAGCTGAGGTTGAAAATGCTCCTACCTTAGTTGCTAAGACAAGCGGCACAGTGGAGGAAGGGGTGAAAGCTCCTGAACAGATTTCGGCAGGGGGGGCAGAAATCAGTGATGGAGTAACTCAGACAGATCCGGGTGAATTGAAAGCCAGTCCTCCAGAAAATTTAGGGACACTCCCTAACAATAAAGAAAAGGAAAAACTGGTAGATCGACAAGATGACAATTCTTTCCTAGGCTGGTTTCGCAACAATCTCAAGAGTTTTCTCACCAGTATCTCTACTAATGCAGGAGTAAACACCAGTGCTGGAGAGCGCGAAAATGTGGAACTTAAGGGCGAAGCAGATCCCCAACGCATGGCTAATCAGCAGAGTGATGCGGAATCTCAGCTCAAAGCCCAACGAGACATGACGGCGAATACCTTTAAGCAGCACCCAGGACAACAGAATATTCAACCGAAGGAGGTGAATGAAGAGAAAACAGCTCAACTGAGTTCAGAAGCTTTTGTCTCTATTGAAACACCTGCTGATACTGGGGCAATGGATTATGTCAATGCGCCTTTGCCACCGGATGTCCGTAACCATGCAGATAAATTGTTGAAACCTACCCTAGATGCTAACCTGGCAGAGGCAAAAACCCAGACTCAGGATGCCGTCAAAACGCGGGATAAGGATAAAGCTGCGAAAATTAATCAGGCTAAGTTAGACGCTGTCGCCGTTAATCAGAAAGCTGACAAGGATCAACGAGATATTGTCGTAGCCAATCGCCAGGAAGTAGCCCAGCAGCAGCAAGAGGGCATTGATGATTCCTACGATCAGGTCAATGAATTTATAACTGAAGCCGATCGGGAACAGGTTGCCAACCGCAAGGAGATTGGCGATCGGGTGGAGAAGTCGGAAGGAGAAGCTGATAAGGAACTGGAAAAGGGTGAGGAGAAGGCAGAAAAAGAGAAAGAAGCGAGTGAGAAAAAAGCAGCGGATAAGAAGAAGGAACTAGAAAAGTCTCAGGAAAAGGATAGTTGGTGGGATCGAGCCGTTAGTGCGGTTAAAAGTGCGGTTAAGGCGATTACGAGTGCCATTGATGATATTTTTACAGCCCTGCGTGATGCGGTCAAAACCATTATCGAGAAAGCTAAGAATGCAGCAATAGCACTCATCAATAAGGCTCGTAACTGGGTGATTGACAAGCTGAATAAATTCCGAGATTGGGCTAAAAATCAGGTTAATAAGTACCTCAAAGACCGTTTCCCAAATCTGGCCAAGCGGATTAATGACGGCATTGATAGCGTAGTCGATACGGCGATCGAGGGAGTAAATGTGGTGGCAGATGCAGCCATAGCTGGAGTGGAAGCCGTTGCTGATGGTTTAGCTGCTGGACTGGATAAGATTCTTTCAGTCTACCAAACTGCTTTGAAGGCAGCAGTACAGATTGCTGGTGCAGTAATTACTGGCGACTTTGCTGAAGCTCTAAAAGTTGCTCTTCAGGCTGCCTGTGATATTGCTGGAATTGACTCTAAACCTATCTTTGACTTTATCGATCGCGCCGCAGGTCAAGTCATGGCCATCCTGAAAGATCCTAAGACATTCTTCAATAATGTAATGGAGGCGATCGGCGGCGGGGTTAGTAATTTTACCAAGAATATTCAACAACATCTGATTAAAGGACTGATTGGTTGGCTGACGGGGGCACTGTCAGAAGTGAATCTGTCCCTACCGGAAACTTTTGATGCCAAAGGAATTCTATCTCTGGTGATGCAGATTTTGGGATTAACCTATGAAAATATCAAGGCCAAGGTGATCAAGAAATTCCCGCCCGCTGCCCAGGTAATTGATGGAGTAGAAAAGGGAATAGAAATTGTTCAGAAACTGGTCAATGAAGGGCCAGCAGCTTTATGGGAAGAGGTCAAACAGAGTTTCTCCAATCTCAAAGAAACTGTGATATCTGGGATTCAGGATTTTGTGATTAAGACCGTTGCCAAAGAAGGTATTGCCTGGTTGTTGGGTTTGTTGACTCCTGCGGGAGCGATCGCTAAGTTGCTGAAACTGATATTTGATTTTGTCATGTTCCTGGTAGAACGTTTCCAGCAAATTAAAGATTTTGTTATGTCGGTTTACAACTCCATTACAGCCATTGCCTCTGGTAATCTTTCCCAGGCAAAACAAGCCGTTGAAGATGCCTTGAGTCGGAGTTTGCCTGTTGTGATTAGTTTGCTGGCATCCCTTGCTGGTTTAGGTGGTATTGGTAAGACGGTGAAAAATATTATCGGTAAAGTTGCGAAACCTGTCAACAAGATTGTTGATAGCTTGGTTGAGAGGATGGTCAAGTTTGCTAAGAAGCTGCTGAAGAAAGGGAAAGCTGCTGTGGGTAGGGTAGTTCAATGGTGGAATCATAAAAAAGAATTTAAAGCTAAAGATGGTAGTAAGCATCAACTTTTCTTGAAAGGAAGAAAAGGAAAATTGATGGTTGCCAGTGATAGTCCTCAAGCAATTGAAGCTGCTATTAAGGAAAAAGAAGAAATACCCAATTTGCCTCAGCAACAGAAACAAGCATTAATTGATGCAGGGGAAAAAGTTAAGGAACTGAAAGATTTTGTTAGTAAGCATTATTTGAAAGTATCTACCAATAAAGACACTCAAAGTATTTCTTCCAAAATTGGAGTTTTATTGAACAAGCTTGCTCCCCTCTTAGTTAAGGCAGGAATTGGTAAAGCTGATGAGAAGGACTTACCTCTAACAAAAGTCACTTACACGATGAGTGGAGGTAAGGCTCATCAAGTATTGGCAGAACCATTAACTGCCAAGTCTGGTAATACAACTGGACAAGGCACTAGCTCAATGTCGTCTGAGGAATCACCCTTGGGCTGGGATAAGATTCAAGTTCTACATCATCAACTTCCAAAACTTAAAACTTTCTCAAAAACTCAACAGAAATTTATTGAAGTCACTCCAAAACCTTATGTACAAGCTCACGTTCTTAGCCATCGTCTGCATGGACCTGCAACCAAATGGAATTTAGTTCCTTTACTTTCTGTGCTAAACACGGGACCTCTAGCAACTATTGAACATACGACAGACGACCTTATTAAAGGAAAAAGTGTCAAAAATGAGAAGAAAGTCCTTCGCTATGAAGTTAATGTTACTTATGGACATGGTACAGGAAAACTTGAAGGGGGCATCATAGGAATGTTGAAAGAACACTATCCCTCAAAAATAGAAGTCCATGTAAAAGAGAAGAACGGAGATAGCTATAATGAGTTATCTGATGTTAAGTCAAGAAATAAAATCAAAGACCGAAATTCAGAACTACAGAATATAAAGTTGCCAACGGTCAAAGTTTTAGGACCACCACAGCTTGCGGCCTCTATAATTAAAACTATTCAGTCAGTTATATTGCAAGAAGCTGGAAGAGAAGACAAAGGTAAAAGTAGAGTATATTCTAATCTAGGCACTCTATTAGGTGCTTTTAAGTTTATACCAAATACAAAAAAATATGTAGACAGTGGACTTTTAGATATTGATAGAGTTGGTAAGATTAGAAATGCAATAGAAACTTTCTATTACAGAAATATAAAAGACAAAAAATCGGGCAGTACAGGTATTGAAAATAGAAAACTAAAAACTGCTGAACCATTACAACAGGCAGTTAATAAAATCAAACAGCAACAACCTGGTTCTGAGATTACTAATCAAATGCTGACAGATAAAACCCTTGAAATTATAAAGTCTGATATTCGCTATAAATGGCGCTTTTCACCTGGTCATCTTAAGGCTAAAGGCGAAATTGATAAAAAGGGCAAACCTGATGCAAAAAAAGCAATTCCAAAAGTAAAAAAAGCTATTTCTAATAGTATCAGCTACTTACGTAAGAATAATAAAATTTGAATATGGAAAACTATCAGGTCAACCATCATTTAACTTTTTGTGAGGATACATATCCTCCTCTAACCGCTCGTGTCATTAATATCGCTCTTACAACCCAAGAAGACCCCCTCAATGAATGTCGTTTGACTTTACAAGTGAGCCCTGCTTCTTACGAACAAATAGACGCCCACGCCTTTTTTAACCTCAACCCTGAATTTCGTGCTCCCTTCTCCAACGGTAATTTCCAGCCTGATGACGATATTCAACTGGAAATCACCCTACAGCCAGATTTGTTTCCCCAGCTTTTGGAGTACGCGACCACGGCTGAATCTGTCGCAACCTATCTTATCAGCCTCAGTCAAAAGTCCCTTTCTTCTGTCTCCCCATCTGAAATTGAACCAACCTCCCCGAGCTACTCTGAACGATTCCTCAATTCTAAAAACTGGTTTGCCCTCAGCGTCAAACAAATACACCAAGATGATGAAACAGGCTATACCACCTTCTGGCATTACGTCAATCCAGCCATCCTTAATCATCCTGAAACTGCTAGCGAACAGCTTGCCGAAGGCATAATCAACTTTGTCACAAACTTAACTACTGCCAAACTTAATGCCACAACCCAAGATGCTACTGATGAAGTTCTTAAGGGAGTTAGTACCCTCTTTGAAGGCTTCGACACTTGGCTCGATAACGCCTTTTCTCAGGATAACGATAACGACACTGACGATTTTGCTTGTGAAGAATCCATCCTGGCAACCATCATTGCCTACTTCACTAAAGACGATTGGACTTTCACCAAACTCCAAGGACAATCTGTTTTACAAATGGCCTACCAGGGCAAAAACGGTCTCTGGAACTGTTATGCTCAAGCTAGAGAAACTGAAGAACAATTTGTTTTTTATTCGATCTACCCTGAATTGGTCTCCGAAGAAAAACGATTGGCCATAGCAGAACTACTCACCCGCCTCAACTATGGTTTAATCATCGGCAATTTCGAGATGGACTTTAACGATGGTGAAATTCGCTACAAAACCAGCATTGCTGTTGAAGGCAACATCCTGACCCATCAAGTCATCAAACGATTGGTTTATGCCAACGTTACGATCATGGATTACTACTTACCGGGTATCCGGGCAGTGATGGATGAGAACATCTTACCAGAGGAGGCGATCGCCCTCATCGAAAGCGACCGCAGGATCTTGTAGTGCGATACATCCAAACCGATGAATTCTCTGAACTACACATATTAAAATACAAAAAATGTTCAACTACCTGCTCTCAGCATTACAAAAGCTAGATAAATTACTAGAGCAAGCAGTAATAAAAGCACAAGCTTTCTACGGTTCAGAAGCTGCTAATGACCCTTATCGAGGTCTTCGTATCGATCCCGATGAGGTCAACCAACTCCTAGAACGTCAACCAGGAATACCTTTATTTGCAGTAGATACTGAATCTACTAAAATTAATAGTATACCATTAAACTGGTTAAAACAAACTTTCGATTTATCTGCATTTGATTTGGACTTGATGATCATTGCTCTAGCTCCAGAAATTGATTTGCGTTACGATCGCCTGTACGCTTATCTTCAAGATGATGTGACTCGCAAGCGACCTAGTGTTGATTTAGCCCTAAATTTACTATGTCCCTCTCCTGAAGCAAAACTGTTGCAACGAGTCCATTTTGCTCCTGATGCACCCTTAATCAAACACGGCTTACTTCACTTAATTCCTGACCCTCATCAGGTTAAGCCACCAATATTATCCTATTATCTAAAACTCGATGACCAAGTTATCCATTTTCTGTTAAACCAAAAGGGACTTGAACCGCGTTTAGGATTATGGTGTCAATTATTAACTCATCCTGCTGTTGAGGAAAAATTCCCCATTCGGGATGAAATTAAGCGGATACTTCCTAAACTAATCATCCAAACTCAAAATACACATCAACCTTTACTTATCTATTTCTCTGGTTCGCACCCTGCTGAGAAACGTCGTGGAGCGATCGCTCTGGCAGCTCAACTTAACAGGCAGTTATTGATTGCCGACTTATCTCAAGCTTTAGCAATTAAGGAAGACTTTGACCAATTGCTCAAATTATTGTTCCGTGAAGCTTGTTTTCACAATGCTATCCTCTATCTGGAAAGTTTAGATGCACTACAGACCAAAGAGCAGCATTTGTTATATAAAAGCTTACTTGATAGACTAGCTGAGGTAAAAGATGTGGTAATTTTATCGGGAGTACAGTCGTGGGTAGCAACTTTCGAGACTAAAGGTATGATTACTGTGCCTTTTCCTCTGCCTGATTTTTCCCAACGGCGTATCCACTGGCAAGCAAATTTGGAATCAAAAGGAATTATACTTAGCGATCGCCAACTGGATACCCTTGCTAATCGTTTTCGTTTGAGTTCAGAGCAAATAGCTGGTGCAGTTACAAGTGCGTGTAATCATGCTTTGTGGGTTGCTGCTTCAGAATTTGAGGAATTGCCATTAAACAATACAATTAAACCTAGTCTAAACGATCTATTAGTAGCAGCTCGCGAGCAATCTGGTAATAATTTAACTGAATTAGCTCGCAAAGTTAACTCTAAGTATAATTGGCAAGACATTATCTTACCAACCGATCAACTTTGCGAGCTAATTCAGTTAAATTAGCTCGCAAAGTTAACTCTAAGTATAATTGGCAAGACATTATCTTACCAACCGATCAACTTGCTCAACTCCAAGAAATTTGCAATCAAGCCAAATATCGTCATATTGTTTATGATAAGTGGGGTTTTCACCGCAAACTATCAATTGGTAAAGGTTTAAATGTACTATTTTCTGGTCCACCGGGTACAGGCAAAACAATGGCTGCGGAAGTTATAGCTAGTGAACTACAACTTGAGTTATACAAAATTGATTTATCCCAGGTTGTCAGTAAATACATTGGCGAGACAGAGAAAAATCTGAACCGCATTTTTCTAGCTGCGGAAACAGCTAATGCCATCCTGCTGTTTGACGAAGCAGATGCTTTGTTTGGCAAGCGTTCTGAAGTTCGAGATTCCCACGATCGCTACGCCAATATTGAAATTGGCTATCTATTGCAGAAAATGGAAGAATATGAAGGTATATCAATTCTGACGACAAATCTGCGTCAAAATTTGGATGAAGCATTCGTGCGTAGGTTAGCGTTTACGGTTCACTTTCCCTCACCAGATGAAGCAAGTCGTCGGCAGATTTGGGAAGGAATTTGGACTGAGGAAATCCCCTTGTCACCAGATATAGATTTTGATTTTTTGGCAAGGCAGTTTAAATTGAGTGGTGGGAATATTAAAAATATTGCCTTAGCTGCTGCGTTCCTCGCTGCTGAAGCTGACAGTGCAGTAATGATGGAACATCTTTTACAAGGAATTAGGCGTGAGTATCAGAAAATGGGTAAGGTATGGGATAATGTCCTCACAGGGTGATAAGCGTTAAATTACAATAAACAACTATCATAGAAGTCAAAAGTCATAATTCAAAAGTCAGAAGTCAGGAGGTTCAGTTAGAGAATAGGGAAAAAGGTTGAAATTTGCTCCCATCTCCTCTACTCCCTATCTTGAATAATTATATCGGGACTTACGCACTGACAATAGATATAGGGTTTTGTGCGTTACACTACCGCTTTTTCCTATGGTCATACTCCGCAAACATGTCGTGGAGCGTTAACGGAGTTATGCGACAGCAAAACACACCCTACTGGGCCTATATCGGAACTTACGCGCTGACAATAGATATAGGGTTTTGCTCAGTTAAGATACCGCTAACACACCCTACCAATAGCGTTTATGGATAAGTCTTGATATAATTTTGAATTTATAGCAAATTATTTTTGTATATATCTATAATACCATTTGAATAAATATTTTGATACAAATATTATTACCTCTTGCCAACTCCTATTCCTTACTTCCTATTTTAATTAAAAATGAAAAAACAAGATAAAACCTTACCCTTAACCTTACTAGGGGCAACCGTATTAATGATTATTGGTAGTGTCGCTGGCTACATTATAGTAGCTTCCAAAGAAACAGCAGATAATTTGCCAGTAGGTGCTGAAGTTGTGCCCAAAGATGCAATGATGACTATTTCTGTCTCTAGTAACCCCAGTCAATGGGAAAGACTGCAACAGTTTGGCACACCAGAATCTCAAACTGCTTTTAAAAATCTATTGGGGCAACTGCGCGATCGCTTTCTCACGACTTATGGTTATAACTATCAACGAGATATTCAACCTTGGGTAGGAGAGGAAATAATGATTGCTTTATTGCGCAAGCAAACTCTAGAACCAGCTAACTCTACTGCTCCCGACTCTCCTCCTCCACCTCCAGCTCAACAAGCAACTGTGGTGGTCTTGCCGATCGCCGATCCAGTTAAGGCCAAACAAGTTTTAGACCGACCACGCTCTCTTCAAAAAGGTCAATTAGTTAAACGTACTTATAGAGGTATTGAAATCACAGAAACGGAAGGAGTGCCCAAGCAAGATATTTCTGCTGCAGCATTGGGGAATCAGTATTTAGTAATTACTGACTCCCAGACTTCAATAAATCAGGCGATCGATATTTATAAAGGAGACGAGTCTCTGGCAAAAGTTCCTGGTTATACAGAAGCGATCAAGAAACTGGAAACTCCTTCACCCTTTGGTTTGGTATATGTGAATATTCCTGTTGCTGCTGCTTATAGTTCTAGTAAATCTATTACTCCTGTTTCTGAGGAAAATCTCAAACAACTTGAGGATAACCAAGGAGTGGCAGCTAGCATCAATTTAGTTCCTGAAGGTATAAATTTAAAAGCTATTTCTTGGCTAAAACCTAATAGTCAGAAAAAGTTTACCGTAGAAAACAAAGCTATGGAAATGTTAAATCGAATTCCGGGAAATGCTTTGATGATGATATCTGGCAGTAATTTACAGAAAATGTGGTCTGATTATGTCAAAAATGCAGCAGCTAACCCAGTAGCTCCGATTAACCCAGAAACATTGCGTCAAGCTGTTAAGAATACAACTGGTATGAATTTAGAAGAAGATTTTCTCAACTGGATGGCAGGAGAATATTCTTTGTCTTTGCTGCCTATCCCTAAAAGTAAGGATGAGTTAAATAAATTTGCTGC
This sequence comes from Okeania hirsuta, assembly GCF_003838195.1. Taxonomy (GTDB): domain Bacteria; phylum Cyanobacteriota; class Cyanobacteriia; order Cyanobacteriales; family Microcoleaceae; genus Okeania; species Okeania hirsuta. The sequence continues at coordinate 3,268 of NZ_RCBY01000013.1, read as the reverse complement.
GGGGTTTGTCTTTATGATCAAAACAAGCGATCGCCGTGCTGCGGAGGAGTCACTGAAAAAGTTGGATGAGGCCATGAAAAACCAAGAATTTGAGGTAGGTGAAGCTGTTGCCAGTGGAGAAGCTGTTGTTAAGTGGACTTCACCATTTGGTGGTTTTACCGTAATTCGTGGTTGGTTGAATGGGAATGTGGCATTTTTTACATTAGGAGGTTCTGTAGAGAATCAAATTTTACCCGCGCCAACAACTTCTATGGCTGAAAGTGCGGTATTACAAAAAAGTTTACCACCAGAGTCAGAATCTTTTAACGGTAATTTTTTCCTTGATATTAGTAAAAGTTTCAATCCTCAAAATCTTTCTATTCCGCAACTACCTCCAAATCAAAAAGTTTGGATAGATGGTATGGAATCTATTGGAGTGACGTCTATTGTAAGTAATAATCGTACAACTAATTATGATATTTTTGTCAAATTGAAAAAACAGGAGTTTTAGAAGTCAAGAGTCAAAAGTAATCTGTGACATAGAATCTTGCTACAGGCGTAGGTTGGGTTGAAGAATGAAACCCAACATACAGCAGATTCCAGCTATAGTTTAGCCTTTTTCCCATTGCTAGAGAACTTAGTTTTATGTCGGTTTAAATATTGCAACTGAGAGAGTTTAGCTTCTAACTTTCTATAAGATTTAGCACCAGGAAATACCTCACCAGTTGAGAGTGTCGCTAGTGATTTTATATCATGTCCGGTTAAACAGTGATAAATAAATAACTACGGAGGAGTCAGGATTCAGGAGTCAGGAGTCAGGAGGAAAGAGGTAATAAAGAAGAACAACTGGAGTCGAAGGAGAAAGTTTTTTTATAACTAATTATCCGGACATGATATGATATTATCTGGTAAAAGTTCATAAGTTTTAATCCATCCAATTCGGGGCAATTTTATATGATTAAAACCTACCGATATTGACACATCTAGAGTGTTTGCGTAGCATTCGGTAGGAAAACCATCATCCCTACCTTTTTTCTTAAATATAGGCACTCCCGACACTTTGTTAAAGCAACGTTTCCAAGCTGATGATAAATACCTTAAAGCATATTGAGGTGCTGTTTTAGATACTTAATCATACCAACAGTTGTTAGGTTTAACCATTGCTACTAATAGTTTATGCAAATCAATCGCAGTAGGAGATTTCAGCTTACTCTCAGGATTATTGGAATTGTGATTAAGGATGTTTCTAGTCAACCATAATCCCCAATTCCAAGCGTGACGTTAGCGTTTGCGGTAGCATTCCGATAGGAAAGCTTTGCGCCAGCAAACTACACAGCGCGTGTTTAGCTAGTCAGGTTTTTTGTCGGTTATCATTTTCTTTGTGGGTTTAATACCCCACCGTCAACGGGGGTGTTCACGCATTACTTGGGGGAGCGAATCCCCATGTAATTTTCCTCCTGTCTCCTGTCTCCTGTCTCCTTCTTCAATTGGGCACAGTTCAGTTTTGAATCCTAGTAGCATGATTATCAATGTTTCTGACAATATGTTATGATATGAAGCACTAAGGAGATTGTTGGTCATTGGAGCTATATTTTTCCGTTGACTTTCTCCAAGTAGTACTGCTAAGTAATAACGAAACCCTTTTTTTTGACCCTGAATTTTCCATAAATCCTCGAATTTTTGACACCACTTTTCAAACCATGGTGGTCAGGCAGACAAGGTTGTTTCTTTGATCAGCTAGCCTTTTGAGGTAAAAACAAGATTATATAATAACTTGAGACTATTTTACTTCATTTTTTTTCAAAAGTCCAGGTACTAGATAATCATAGATTATGTCAAGCTGTTATTTACCCCAAGGAGGGGGTTGCTGCGATCGCGACTTTCATCCAACAAAGCTCTAACATAATATAAATGATGTGCCATATTATAAATCTGAAAAATTACATTTTTTAGACTTATTAGACATCTCCTCCAAAAGAGGCAGTAGGCAGCTTTGCTGTAGGGAACCCACCCCTCGCCCCTCCCCCTCCCAGGAGGGGAAAGAATTGATATATCTAGTGTGATAATTGATTTGATTTTTTATGATAGGAGATGTCTATTAGGTTAGTTTGCGATAATTGTCGTAGGAGTTAAACTGGTAATGTACCTGTGGAAAAATTAGGAGCGTTGTTAATATGGCATCTCATAAAATTCTTGTAGTTGATGATGACCAGGCAATCAGAATTTTAGTTCATCGTTTTTTAACTAACCAAGAATATCAAGTAGAGTCCGCAGAAGATGGTAAAACAGCTTTAATTTTATTTAAAGAATTTCAACCAGACTTAGTTGTTTTAGATATAAATCTACCAGATACTACTGGTTTTCAGCTTTGTCAGGAAATGCAGAGTTACAATGATGTGTTGGTACTGATGTTGAGCAGTCTATGTGATGAAGTAGCTAAAGTCCGAGCTTTTCAGTTAGGTGCTGATGATTATCTCACAAAACCATTTAGTTTAGTAGAACTGAATGCTCGTCTTAAAGCAATATTGAAACGTCAAAGGTTACTTTCTCCGATAAAATTAGAACGGCTTGTATTTGGGGATTTAGTAATAAATAATGTTGAAAAAGAAGTAAGATTTCAGCATAAAATTGTTTCTCTAACTAATCTACAATTTAATTTATTATTTTGTATGGCTAATCAACCAGGATATGTTTGGAGTCGCTCTGAATTGTGCGATAAAGTATTTAAGGGTGAAGATAGTCATTGGTTTGGCAGCGCAAAAGTTTGTGATGTGCATATTAGTCAGATTCGCAAGAAAATAAAAAGTTGTGGTTGTGATTTTGAATATATAAAAACTATTATTAAAGTTGGCTATAAGTTTGAAGCACCAGTATAAAGATGATTTTATACAGGAGTAACTAAATTCTTTATATTCTGCTTCCTTGTTAATATTCCATATCATAATTCTTAATGATTTTCATTAAAAAGGACTTTAATTATAATAAGCTGTTTTGCATCTCAACTATACATCCAATTTTTGTCAAAGGAAACAGGGAACAGCGGTGCGACCCCGCGGGGTGCGATAGACGCAAGCAGTCGGAACCCGGCGAGGTCTCCTCGCCATGGGAATGCCGACCAAGAGAGGGAATGCGCACTCCTGTGAGGGAATATAAAATCTATAATGATTTTTCGCTTACCTAACTTACAACCTACCGCTGCTTCATAAAACTGATACAAAGCGTCACATCGATGCGACAAATTGATGTTTACTTCCTGCTTCTGCTGAGGCCGTCGGCGGTTACTCATCCA
>NZ_RCBY01000129.1 GCF_003838195.1 Okeania hirsuta | reverse complement strand
AGTTAAACCAAACTCATTCTGCAATTCTTTAAACAAATTCAAAACTTGCGCTTGCACCGATACATCTAAAGCTGAAACAGACTCATCACAAATAATCAATTTAGGATTCAAAGCTAAAGCACGAGCAATACAAATTCGTTGACGTTGACCACCAGAAAAAGCATAGGGATAACGATTTAATGAATCAGCAGTTAATCCTACCCTTTCTAATAAATATACTGCGCGATCGCGCCTAATTTGGGAATTATTACCTACTCGATGAATTAACATTGGTTCCATTACTGCAGCGCCAACAGTTAAACGAGGATCCAGAGAACTAAAGGGGTCTTGAAAAATAATTTGCATATCCCGTCGTAACCTCCGCATCAATTGCTTAATTCCTGACCTACCTGTATGGGAGTTTGTTATTTCTTGACCCTCAAAAAACACCTGTCCGCTTGTAATCGGAATCAATTGTAGTATTGCTCTAGCTAAGGTACTTTTACCACAACCAGATTCTCCCACTAAACCCAAAGTTTCACCGGGAGCAACACTAAAAGAAACATCATTAACTGCCATATATAAACGTTTAGTTTGACCAAACATTCCTTTAACTGGGAATCCTACTCGCAAATTATTAACTTGTAAAATTGAATTTTCTGTTGTTTGGGGAGTTGTTTGTTTTGCCAAATCTACATTTTGTTTTTCTGCTGTTACTGTTATCTTTTTTTCTCTAATTTCAATTTCGCCATTTGAGTTTGTTACTTCTTCCATAAAATCAGAAACAGTAGGCAAGCGCAAAATTTTTCCATGGAGGGGAGGACGACAAGCTAATAAACCTTTTGTGTAGGGATGCTGTGGTTGAGTAAATATTTGTCCGATCTCGCCAGACTCAACTATTTTACCTTGATACATTACTGCTATAGTGTCCGCAACTTCAGCCATTACTCCTAAGTCGTGAGAGATAAATATAACTGACATTCCTCTGCGTTGTCCCAACTCCCGGAGTAATTCTAAAATTCTCGCCTGGACTGTAACATCTAAAGCTGTTGTAGGTTCATCTGCAATTAATAAAGTGGGGTTACAAGAAATCGCCATTGCTATCATCACTCTTTGCAACTGACCGCCAGAAAGTTCGTGAGGATAACGGTCTAGCATGGCCAGCTTTTTTTTGTTGACTTGTAGCATAATTTCGCGTTCGCTTGTACCACTACTTATTCCTTCTTCCTCCTTCCTTATTCCTTCTTCCTCCTTCCTTCTTCCTTCTTCCTTATTCCTCTCTTGGTGCGCATTCCCTTGCGACTGGCGTCGTCGCGGGGTCGCACCGCTTCTTCCTTCTTCTGCTATTTCTTCTATAGATTTTTGTCGCAACACTTCATCATTAGGCAGAAGTTTTACTTCTTGAAGTAGAGATGCTACTTGACGTCGTGCTTCTGCTGGTGAAACATTTTGATGAAATCTAATAGCTTCTGTTAACTGAAATCCAATGGTATAAACAGGGTTAAGAGAACTCATAGGTTCTTGGAAAATCATGGCTATTTCGCCACCCCTGTATTCTTGTTTTTGCTCTGCTGGTAACTGTAATAAATTTATTGGTTGAGAATTTTGTTCATTTTCAGCAGAATTATTGAACCAAATTTCACCGTTAATTTGACAAGATTTAGTTAGTAATAAACCCATAATTGCCAGAGATGTAACAGATTTTCCGGAACCTGATTCCCCTACAATTCCTAGAGTTTGCCCTCGTTTGACTGCAAAAGATATACCATCAACAGCTTTTAGTAGTTTTTCTTCTGTTGTAAATTGAACTTTAAGGTCGCGAACATCTAGTACAATATTACTCATTATTACTCATTAGAAACTAAGTATTAATAATTAGGTTAATTTATATTTATATTTAAAATTTATTTAAATTATATAACAATACTATGATTTTGTCAATTTTATTTAAGAGTTAAAATATTCTCTATAGCAATCCTAAATAGATTGCGGGTAATCAAAAAGTAAATAAAAAAACTGAAACTCTTACCTGTTCCCTGTTCCCAGTTAAGTGTTCCCTAAAAAGCAGTAAGATTTTTGACAGGAATAAAATAGGATTGCTATAGTTTTTAATTTGCCCAAATCGAGACTCAATTAATTAAGTATTGGATCTAGAAAATTATTAAGGTAAAATAGTTACTAACTATGACTTAGTAGATAATAATTACCTACTAAATAATAATAATTGTGAAAAAATTATCTTTATTTTAGATAATTTTACTGAAATATTTCAATGGATTTAGTTAGAGTAAATTACTAATTTCAGTGTATATACTTAAAATTATGGATAACAATCAATTTAAAGAATTTTTGGGTGATATCTTAGTAGTGGACGACCAACCTAATAATCTCCGAATTTTAGCTAAAATACTCTCTGAAAAAGGGTATTAAGTAAGGGAAGCCACCAATGGAGAAATGGCATTAATAACTATCCAATCACAAGTGCCAGATTTAATTTTATTAGATATTATGATGCCACAAGTAGATGGTTATCAAGTTTGTCAACAGTTAAAAGCAAACCCTAAAACGAAAGATATTTCTATCATTTTTGTTAGCTCTATCAACGGTTCTGTAGATAAAGTAAAAGAATTTTCTGTGGGAGGAGTAGATTATATTACTAAACCACTACAAATAGAAGAATTATTGGCTCGTGTAGAAAATCAAATGATGATGACTAAACAAAAACAAAAATTGAAAGAAGAAAACACTAAACTCAAACAAGAGCTTTCAGAACATCAACAAAATGAGGAGCAATTACAATTATTACACAGAGCAATTGATGCTTGTCAAAATGGGATAATGATTACTGACTCTACTCAAACAGATAATCCTATAGTTTATGTGAATCAAGGCTTTGAAACAATAACTGGTTATTCAAAAGCAGAAGTAATGGGCAAAAACCCTAGATTTTTACACAAAAATCACCCAAATCAAACTGCTCTGACAGAAGTCTCCACAGCTGTGCAAGAACAAAGAAAATGGGCGTTGCACAATCAGGAATGATAAAATCCGAAAGTAGATATTTTTGGATAATTCTTTCCTCAATATATGTACAGTTTAAAATCTATTATCATTAATGTGCAATCCCTCTTTTTAAAGATATCTCAAATGGGTTCTATAAGTAGAATTCCCAATTGGCCTACAGCTATTACATATCCCAGAGCTTTATATTTAAAATATACCTATTGAATAAAATATCTAGTTCCTAAAAATTACAAATTCTTGGATCAAACACAGATGATGTGCTGTATTATAAATAACTTTAATTTTTCCACTTTCATTAGAAACTCTTAAGTAATTAGGAACTTTCTCGGACTAAAATAATTCGTAAGTATTTAGATAGTTTAAATTTTATTCGTTATCACAGATTATGAAGATTAAAGCTTTATTTCGTACTGTTCCACTATATCCCCATAGACTAATGTCCCAGTCTTTATCAGCAGTAACTCTATCTATATTAGGCTTAATGATGGGTGTAATACCTACTAGGTTATCTAACTCATTAATTCCTGTATTTGATAGAGCTGTCTACGCTCAGGAATCTTTTACAGATACAGAAGAAGAACAAGAAGCAAACTTTACAGATGAAGAAATAACTAAATATAGTACTACAGTTTTACAAATTGAAAACTTAAGAATAGGAGTTTATCAAGAAATTCAAAATGAATTTCAAAAACAAAGTCCAGGAGGATCTATTCCTCCAATTATTTGCAATCAGAAAAACACTGTTAACGATCTACCACGAAATATTCAAGTAATTGCCGTGAATTACTGCAATCAAGCTAAAAAAATTATTGATAGTAATGATATGACCGTTACTCTGTTTAATCAGATTACAATGGCTCAAAAGATTAATCAAACCTTACGAGAAAGAATTCAAACTGAGTTGCTCCGTCTTCAACAAGAGCGAACAAGTAGTCAATAAACCCATGACTGACAATGGTAATTTTAACCCAACGTTTAGCTGCTGACCAAAATGCAGTAGTTTGTTTGACTTTACCTCTGACTGCAGTACAACGGACCAGGAGTCGCTATCGTTTTGATACAGAGAATGGGGAAATTTTACATCTGCGTTTGTCTAGAGGAACAGTGCTGCGCGATCGCGACTTACTGGCCAATGAGACGGGTGAGTTTATAGTCAGAATAATTGCTAAACCAGAACCCATCCTGAGAATAACAGGGAAAACTTCCTTAGATTTACTCAGGGCAGCTTATCATTTAGGTAATAGACATATACCAATAGAAATTACTCCTACCAATTTAAAGTTATCTCCAGACCCAGTGTTAAAAGCTATGCTGGAACAATTAGGTATGGAAATTATAGAAGAAATCTCTCCATTTCAACCAGAAATAGGAGCTTATGGTCATGGTCATTAAGCAAGAGATAGCAAACCATATATATGTCTGTTTTATAAACCGGAAATCATGCACTATCAAAACCAGGGAGAAAACCAACTTTTATGTCTTTTACAGTTAGCAAGTCCGGCGTTACCAGTAGGAGCTTATAGTTATTCAGAAGGTATTGAAGTATTAGTAACTACAGGAAAAATTTCCGATTATGATAGTCTCAAAAATTGGTTGATAGATTGTCTCAAATTTGGAAGTATTCGATTAGAAGCAGGATTAATAGTTAGAGCTTATTTGGAAACTAATTCAGGAAATTTACAGCTTTTAAATAATTGGAATAATTGGGCAACGGCAGTTAAAGAGACAGAAGAATTGCGTCTGCAAAGTTTACAAATGGGTCGAACTTTGATTCGTTTATTTACGAATATTCAGCCAGATTTATCAACAGAATTAATGAGTTTTGTCCAAAAAAAACTCGAAACAGAAACAGATTTTTGTAACTTTGCGATCGCTTATGGTCTAATTTCTGCTTCGAGTTTTGTCCAAAAAAAACTCGAAACAGAAACAGATTTTTGTAACTTTGCGATCGCTTATGGTCTAATTTCTGCTAGCTGGCAAATTGAGATTGAAACTGCAATTTTAGGTTATCTACATAGTTGGGCAACTAATCTAGTTAATGCTGGTGTCAAATTAATTCCTCTAGGTCAAACAGTAGGACAAAAGTTATTATGGGAATTGCAAAATCAAATCGTTTTGAGTGCCAAAGAAATCCTCAAATTAAAAGATGATGAGTTAAACAGTTGTAGTTGGGGATTATCTCTAGCAAGTATGGCTCACGAAGTTCACTTAGCGCAAACTAAAAAACTCAGGGAAGAGTTTTTTAGTTTGCGCTAAGTGAACTTCGTGAGTTAAACAGTTGTAGTTGGGGATTATCTCTAGCAAGTATGGCTCACGAAGTTCAATATACTAGATTATTTAGAAGTTAGGTTATTTCAGTTATCAGTTATCAGTTATCAGTACCTCTGCAATAAGGAGGCTTGAAATCTGAAATATTCTCTTTTTTTATACTCTTAAAAGGGAAGGCTTTAGACCACGATTTTTCGGTAAACTATTGTTTGATAAGTTTACCTATTATAATTATAGCCGTCGAAAGAAAGGGCGTGGAAAGTTCAAAAGTTTAAAACTCAGACAAAGTAAGGCTTTTCCTTCTTCCTTCTTCCTTCTTTCTTGTTCCTTCTGCTATACCCATTAACAATTAGTAATTTATGAATGTTTTTCGGATTGGAATAGCTGGCCCAGTAGGCTCAGGTAAAACAGCTTTAGTTGATGCCTTATGTAAGTCAATGCGACAAGAATATAATATTGCAGTTGTCACCAATGATATTTATACCCAAGAAGATGCCCAATTTTTGGTGCGAAGCCAAGCATTAGATAGTTCTCGTATAATAGGAGTAGAAACAGGTGGTTGTCCTCATACAGCTATCAGGGAAGATGCTTCTATTAATCTCATTGCTATTGAGCAATTAGAAAATAAATTTACCGATCTAGACTTAGTATTTGTCGAAAGCGGTGGTGATAACTTAGCAGCAACTTTTAGCCCCGAGCTAGTTGATTTAACAATCTATGTAATTGATGTAGCTGCCGGTGATAAAATTCCAAGAAAAGGAGGTCCAGGTATTACTAAATCCGATCTACTTGTGATTAATAAAATTGACCTTGCTCCCCATGTAGGAGCAGACCTGAATATTATGGAAAAAGATACTAAAAATATGCGAGGCGATCGCCCTTTTGTCTTTAGCAGACCTGAATATTATGGAAAAAGATACTAAAAATATGCGAGGCGATCGCCCTTTTGTCTTTACGAACCTCAAAACAAAAGTTGGTTTAGAAGCAGTTTTAAACTTTATCCACAGATATCTAATTGTAGATTAACTCAATTTTCCTAATTCTATCAACTTAAAACATGAATAATATTTGGCAACGTTTGAAAAGTTTACCTTGGCAAGAACTATTTTTAGTAAGTTTCATTGCTATTTTGGCAGTTGTAGCAACAGAAGTATTATTAATCTTAAGCTTCACTTATTTTGTTGTTATCCTGAAACCATTGAGTATGCTATTTTCCTCTCCAATTTTTGGCGTATTAATACCTGTAGGAGCAGCAGTAGGAATGGGAGCGTTAGCAGTTTATTTATTAGAATTCTGGCAAAAGCAGTGGTTACTGAATAATTCTAGTCTTTGGGCGCTAGTTTTATGTTTATTTATCGGATTATTATTCAAGTCTTTATTTCCTCTCCCTGCTGTATTAGTTAGTGCATCTAGAACTTCATTAATAAGTCTAGCTATAGGAGTTTTCTGGAAAGGGCGACCTTATTGGCGACGTTAAAAAATTTCTGGAAATATAGGAAATATAATCGATGAAAATACTTACAAATTGGGGTTTTACCAGAGATGGGTGGCGCAGTGGCAAACGCGGTGAATATTTGGTATTAATTCAAGGTTTATTGCTGGTAGGATTTATTTTTTTGCCTACATATCACCTACCAGGAATTAGTTTAGAATTGCCAAAATTAATATACTCTTGTTGGATCGTAGCAGCACTTTTTATGATCGCTGCATTAGTTTTGATTGCGAAAGGATTATTAGATTTAGGCAAAAATCTGACACCTTTGCCATATCCAAGAGTAGATGGTGAGCTAGTGCAAACAGGAGTTTATGGCATTGTTAGACATCCTTTGTATAGCGGTTTAATTTTCTTGACTCTCGGTTGGAGCATTTTTCAACTTAGTTTGTCTCATTTTGTAGCTGTTATTGTGATTTTTTTGTTTCTTGACTTGAAAGCAAGGCAAGAAGAAACCTGGTTAAGTGAAAAATATCCAGAATATTCAGATTATCAACAACGGGTAAAAAAATTAATTCCAAGGATTTATTAATTAGATATTAATTCACGATATTTGTCTCGAGGTCAATATATTTATTCAGAAGCAATTGAGATTATAAAAACAGTATATTAGATAACAATTTATCAATATTTATTATTTCCATAACTATTTTTTAACGTAATTCTACTGAATATTCTGCTAAAGTGCGAATAACAGTAATTTTTTTAGCTTCAATGATTTGATTTTTGGAATAACAAATTTTGGCGATAAAAGCTAGTTATTTTAAACAAATATCAACAGATTTCATCTAATCTTCACAATACTAGGATAAAAATTAAAGTAATTGTGAAAGTTTGCAAAATCAGGCCAAATTGGCTATACAAGAAAGTGAGATCAAAGTTAGACTGAAAATATATTGATAGAGTTGATATATAGGATGATCTAATTATGAGTTCTATTACAAGTATTTCACAGCAAGCTGCTCAAACAAACCATAACTACCTAGATAAACTACTGCAACCAATTCGCGAATATCTCGATCGTGTAGAAATAAATAATCAAAAAATAGCACATTTGCTGTGTCAATTGATCCCAGATCAATGTCCTTTTGAGAGAGATGTGAAACTATTCGGACATCTACTGTTTCATATTCCTGCAATGTGTAAACTGAATCCTTTGTATGACCAATTTATCGGCTTACGATTTCGCGCTTTAACTTTTCTAGCGGATGTTTGTGGAGAGGATATTACGGGTTATATCAAATCCGTTTAATTCGGTATAAAAACATTCTTTATCTTCACCATTACCAAATCTTCATAAATTTTTTCCCTCCTGACTCCTGACTCCTGTACGTCGCCAATCCGACGGTTCCCCTACCTGACTCCTACTTCAAAAGATTTTATACCGATGCTACCGGATTTGATATTATTGCTGAAATATATTTCTTAATTTTAAATACTTGCTTCTACATTTTGTCTTAGAGTAGCTCAATGATATTTAGGTTATGCTACCAAGAGCTTAGTTTTTCTATGAAACTAGGCTCTTTATTATTGCCGAATGCGATCGCTATAACAAAAGGCAGAAGGCAAAAGGCAGAAGGCAGAAGGCAGAAGAAAAAATATCGGGATAAAAAATCTAGGACTTCAGCAAATACCCTACACATAAACATGATAAAATATAATATTCAAGACTTTCTTCCTTCCTACTTCTGTCTTCCGTCTTTAAATAATGGCAAAATCCCTAAAACCTGACGCATTTTTCCAAACACCAGGAGTCATTCTCGATGTTCGTAGTCCCGGCGAATATGCTCAAGGTCATATTCCTGGATCTGTTAATTTCCCTCTATTTAATAATGATGAACGTGCCTTGGTGGGAACTTGCTACAAACAAAAAGGTAAAGATGAAGCAGTCGAATTAGGGTTAGCGATCGTCGGTCCGAAATTAGCTAATTTTGTTGCCCGTGCGAAGGTATTAGCTCCAGACCGTCAAGTTAGAATTCACTGTTGGCGAGGTGGAATGCGTAGCGCTGCAGTTGGTTGGTTACTGGAAACCGCAGGATTTAATGTTGCTCTACTGATTGGCGGTTACAAAGGGTTTCGACGTTGGGCACTTTCTCTATTTTCGATTCCACAAAAAATGATTATTCTGGGGGGAATGACTGGCAGTGGTAAAACTGAGATATTGACTGCTCTGGAAAATATAGGAGAACAAGTATTAGATTTAGAAGCTCTAGCTAACCATCGGGGTAGTAGTTTCGGTGCTTTGGGGCAGTTGCCTCAACCTACTAATGAGCAATTTTGGAATGCGATCGTGATGGAATGGGCAAAGTTCGACCGGAGTCAAGTTTTATGGGTTGAAGCGGAGAGTAAGCGTATTGGAATGTGTTGTATTCCCCAGGAAATTTTTGAGCAAATGGAAAGGGCGAAAGTTATCTCAATAAGTCGTAGTCGTCAGGAAAGAGTAGCATTTTTGGTCGAAATTTATGGAGAAGCAGATATTAATGATTTGATTGCTGCGACCGAACGCATTAGAAGACGACTGGGGGGTCTACGGACGCAAGAAGCGATTAATTTTCTGAGGGAGGGAAACTTGGCAGCAGCTTCAGATTTAATTCTCCACTATTATGACAAAACTTATACTTATGATTTAGAAAAAAGAGGAGTTAGTATTCATAAAGTAGATATTTCTGGTTTGTCGGCGGTTGATGCTGCCGTTTTGGTGCGGGAGAAAAGTCAAGAGATATAGTGGCGATCGCCGGATATTATTGTAGGGAAAAGGAAACAGCTAAGTTATTCTGTAGGGTGCGTTGCAACGCACCTATCGGTAGATTAGTTGTCTAATATCAAATCCGATACTCCTAAAATTGTGATATTAAATAATTGGTTTCTATTGCCCACAAATCAAAGGCTGTAGGGAATAAGTTTAGTGAATTTAAGTCAATGACTTCCGACACAACAGAATCTTGCCTGACAGTATGGTTTAAACCGATAGCGTGTACTACTTCGTGAGATATCACATACTGTTGTAAATATTGATTTTCAACATATAGCAATTCATCAGATAAGAAAATATCGCTGTTGATTGGACGATCTCCAGGGAAGTAAGCATAGCCAAGATAAGGAGTATTTGAATCTATACTAATTTTTATTTCTGCTGTATTGTAATCTACTTGTTGAAAGTCTAAATAGGTTCTGTTTTCTATGTAGTTGAAAGTATTGTTAAATAAGGCTTGAAGTTGTGGTGTAATACTATTGTCATAGCCATAAGTTGCATTTGGACTTAAAGCAAGTCCAGTTAGAATATCGTACATAATTACAAAAGAAGGTAAAGTGAAGAGAGGGTGGAATATATTTTTGATCGCTAATAAAGCAAACATGATATTATTGATTGAGCTGATTGCGATCGCTCAGTTGTCATATCATTAAGGTTGGGTTACTAAAGTAAGACCCAACCTATCAGCTAACAATTAAGAAAGTGCAGTTAGTTATTACAAAGGTCTGAAAAAATATCTGTCACTATGTCCGCAGGAACCTATAGACAGCTAGAGGAAAGAGCTTTACAAGAAGAGCGAACTTTAGTTAGTCTGGCCCTGTTTTACATAGAGAGCGGATTAGCTAGGAGTAGAGAATATGATGTTCTGCATGAATTAAGTTTTGACTATAAAAAGGCTTTAGCAGAACAACAAGCTCGGATAAAAACTCTTGAAGCCAAAATTGATAATTCCGATCCTCCTTTGGACAATCTTGTCAGAAAGGCGATAATCAAATCAATTTCAGGCCAAGCTTTAAACAATGTAGACATCAGCCTTATATGCGAGTACCTTGATTACGATCAGGAATTACTACCCGATCTAGTCTATGGAGATCAAATCCTAGAACAAAATGCAGATGAGGAAGAAGATCGAAAATCAGCCTCAATTCCTGAATAGACATCTCTGAAAATAATCAAACATCTACTATAACCATCTTTATGGCAAGAAATCGCTATCAATGGATGGATTAAAGCTGTATTTAAACAGGGTGCATGAAATTGCACATTAAAGAATGATAATAAATTTTCAACTGTACATATATTGAGGAAAGAATTATCCAAAAATATTTACTTTCAGATTTCATCATTCCTAATTGTGCAACGCCGGGTGCAGACACAATCCCAGAAAAAAATGCAGATGAGTAAAAATATCAAAGGTAATCAGCCTCAATTCCTGAATGGATGGACTGAAGCCGTCTTTAAACAGGGTATCGTCTTTATTGCCCCTTTTTATTATAGGAAAGAAGACGTAATTGCTATCTACAATCAACATGAAGATTGGTTTATTTTATTAGCTACTAAGTGGGGTGAGGTTCGCCTCATCTGGAATGGAGCAAAACGAGGTATCAGAATTATAGGGAAAAAAATAATGATTAAAGAACTAGGTAAAAGTCTAATTGAAATTTACGGCGAGGTTAACCCACAGTTTATCACTGATATGAATACTAACGAGGTTATTTGGATGAACCAAGCCGCCATTGTTGCTAATAGTAACCAACCAATGAGTAAAATTGTTGGTCAGCAAGCCAAAGATTTATGGCAACCTGGTGAATTGAATAAAATGCTTGATTTCTTAGATAATGACCTTTACCTTCCTAAATTTGAAGTTAAAGGCTATAGGTTTCTTCCCGATGGAGAAAAGGAAAAATATACTACCTTAAACGAGTACAGAATTATCAATGCTTTTGGCAGAAAGTGTCGATGGTCTAGAGTTAATGTTTAAATATTCTAGCCTTGTTGATGCTGCTTGAGTAAGGGGAATCTTAAAAGGTACTCAATTACTTAGGTGAATACAATCAAAATCAGTGGGCATCGCATATCTCGTGAAAATCAAGTAGCAGATTTGATTTATTCATAGAGTGTACGGTGCTCAATTCCATGATACAGAATGGTAAGCTGGAAAGCTAGAAAGTGGAATTCTAGTTAATTCCTCCAGTAAAGAGTTTGACTCTTGCCTTGATTCAACAAAGCTTATTCAGATTACGAATATTGATCGGATTAGCGATCAAAGTAGGCGATCGTAATTTGCCCAATCAATCTGACTATAAAGATCGTTAAAAATGTTTTTTGGCATATTACTCAGGATATAGTAAAATAGAAATAAAGTTATCATTTTCTTTGTGGGTTTAATACCCCACCGTCTACAGGGTGTTCAAAATTACTTGGGGTGAGAATCCCCATGTAATTTTCCTCCTGTCTCCTGTCTCCTGTCTCCTGTCTCCTTCTTCAATCAGCGATCGCGATATTTTTTCAAGGTGATTGGTAGTAACAGAACAAAAATCTAAACTAAGATTACGATTCCTACTGGGAATAAATTAAGGAAACAGGACTTACACATAAAGCAGGAAAAACTTGGATTTGAGATTATTTTCCCTATCGGTCACAATGATGGAAATACCTTGTGGTGACTAAGTTATAAGAAATTAGATTTTCCTACATAAGTACATAGGCAAAATCAATTACACATATTTTAAGGTAATAATAAATCGCTCTATTCTTTGAATATAGACTATTACAGCGTTTATTGTTTTCGGTCTTAAATTTGCATGACTACTTATCTAGGAATAAATCAGCTTTTCAGAGATGATTAGATACTCTTTATGACTTACACATGAGGTAGGAAAAACTTGGATTTCAGATTACTTATTCCGGACTGGTCTACAAACCCCATCGGTAGCTTTGGACAGAAATAGATCGTATTGTGTAAGTTTCATGGTGTTAAATTATAACATACAATTCCCAAGAATGCTACCCATTCCCTTGAAATTATAGTTCTGCTCCAACTAACTAATAGATTTCTTTAAGGGTTGACTATTATGGTATCAAATTCTCTCAAAGTAGTTTCAGCTACTACATTGGGTCTAAATTGTACTGAAAAAACAGAGCAAGAGTTTTGGCAGCAATGGCTAAAGCATGAAGATTATCTTTATTATTGCTGTGTCAAGTGGATGGGCGGAAACCGAACTAATGCTGAGGACGCCCTCAGTCGGGCAATGCTCAAAGCTTGGGAGAAGAAGCAAAAGAATGCAGCAAAAATTTATAATTCTAAGGCATGGCTGACAAAACTGACTTATAACCTCTGTGTGGATATTCATCGAGAACACATTCGGGGTGCGAATAGAGTTGAAAATATCGAAGATTACGCATCTGCTGAGGAGCAAGAAGTGGTTTTAGTTGAAGAAAGGCCAAATTATTTTATAGAAGCAGAAGAGAAAAGGATTGTGATTCGTCGTGCTATTGATAATTTGCCGACGAGAATGCGTGAAACGTTTATCCTGCATTTTTATCAGCAACTTCCTCATCAAGACATTGCCCAAAAACAAAATATTTCCTACGATAATGTCTGCAAGCGAATTTCTCAGGCACGGAACATATTACGAAAGGAGTTGAGGGAATATTTTATCGGGGGGCCAGTAAGATGAAAAAAATATTTCTACTGGCTGTAACAGGGTGGTTGATAGGGAAATGTTCTTGGTGAGACAGTGACATCAAATCCGGTAGTATCGGTATAAAAAAGCAGAGAAACCGGGTTTGTATTTAATATCAAATCCGTTTAATTGGACATAAAAAAAATCTTCAATCGTCATAACTACGCTCATCTTTGTAATTCTTTCTTCTCCTGACTCCTGACTCCCCCTCCCAGGAGGGGAGGGGGAGGGGCGGGGGTGGGTTGACTCCTCCTAACTTAACCATTCTATGGTTGTTTAACCGGATTTGATATAATGCCCCACTATACTAACATATACTTTCCACAAACCCGGTTTCTGATAACACTTCCATTGCAGGCAGATTTGATCTGACATCAGAAGTTGCTTTTCCTAAGCAGACAACATCTATAGCAATGAGCGCTGGTATATTTACAAATTGTAGTAGGGGCAAAAGAGCTAGAAGTCTTATATTATCGGCAATTTATTCCCCCTGTTCCCTGTTCCCTGTTGCCTGTTCCCTGCGCACAGCGCTATAAGTAAAGTTTCTTTGAATTTTAAGAAAAAAATAATTCAGAAATTTGCTTCCTTAAACGTCTAATTAATGAAAGCAATTACAAGCTTTCTATTTAGTGAGGACAATATTATGCTGTAGTTGAGCTAAAACAGCCCAAAACTCAAGCATTAATCAAATCATATCAAGTCCAGATAATTACTTAGTGTAAAAGTCATTGCGACTGAAATGGAGTTCAAGGTTTGCGGAGCATTCCGGAACGGAAAGCAATCTCTCAAAGCTGGAGATTGATTTTCTATAGAATGTTCTACAAATGTCGCAATGACAACTGTTCAACCGGACTGGAACTCAAAAAGTATTCTGCCTCTCTAAACTTCTTGTTCCATCTGTTTTTTGTACTTTTTTGTATACAATACTATTTCTCAAATGACACAGACAAAAGAAAAATTCAAAAAACTCGAAGTTCCCTATTTCTCTCAGTTGGATAACGATACGGCCTATCACGGACCTGGTTACAGACAATGTAACCTAACTTCTTGTTCAATGTTTTTAGCCTTTCTCAGACCCGATCTTGTTGAAAAAGCAAAATCAGAGGGTTATAGTGAATTTGAAAGTATGTATGGGAAGATACTAGATAAATATGGGGATACTACCGATCATCAAGCAAATACTCGTGCTTTACAATATTTTGAAGTAGATACCTATTTTTCCTATACACTTTCAATTGATGAATTAATCGAGTGCTTGCAAGCAGGATATCCAGTAGTTATGGGTATGGCATATAAAGGTAGCGGACACATGGTGGTAGCTACAGGATTTGACCTAGACAAACAGAAAATTTTCATACACGATCCTTATGGTATTAGAGACGGAGCGGGCAATACTTACCAGGTAGGGGTAAAAGCAGCTTACGATCCTTACAGTTTCGATCTTTTAAGAAAAATTTGGGTCGATATGGGTGAACAAGCAGGATGGGGTAGAGTCACTGTTTCTGTTAAAGGAAAACCAACAGGACTACCTCAGAATTTGTAGATTTTGCTATGCTGTCTCTGCCGATAGCAGGGAACAGGCAATGGTGGCAAAACATTAATATTTATGCCTAATTAAATCTGACTAGATCATTGCGACCGGAGTGGAAGGAAGTAACCTCTAATGTCCTAAGATTGCTTTCTAATAGAATTGCTTTGCCAACTTTCCACTCCCTTGCTCCTTTACCTCCTGTCTCTCTTCTGTTTCTACCCTCTTTTGCTCGTTGCCTGTTGCATTCACAAAAATATCAAGACTATAAAAAATGGAAACTATCAAAGCAATTAGTCAAACTGTTCTCAAAAAAGCAGTAGCTCAAGCTTCTCAACTTCCTGAGAGTCAAAAAACATCTGTTGCTCAAGGAAAAACTTATGAAGTTATCAAATATTCTCTAGCAGAACAGGGACATTACCAAGTTGAACTCAATCATAATGCTGGAACCTGGTATATTTTCTCCGATCATTGGGAGCTATCCTGGGAAAATCAGGCAGAAATTATAGAATCTAATAACTCAGATTTATTGACTGCTGAAAATCTGAAAGCAATTATGCCCGATGCTTCTGATGATGATATTCATAGATATGTCGCTCCTCTCAATCAAGTTATACATGATTTTGATTTAGCAACAACAGCAAGAGTTTGTGCATTTATTGCTCAAATTGCCCATGAAAGCGGTTCTTTTTATTATAAAGAAGAATTAGCTAGTGGTGCAGATTATGAGGGACGAGAGGATTTAGGTAATACTCAACCAGGAGATGGCAGACGATATAAAGGAAGGGGTCTGATTCAACTTACTGGCAGAGCTAATTATCGTGAATGTGCTCAAGCATTAGATTTGCCTTTAGAAGAGAACCCGGAAATGGCTGTTCAAGACCCTTATACAAATGCGGCGGTGGCAGCTTGGTATTGGCAAAGTCGGGATATTAACGAGTATGCAGATCAAGGAGATTTTGAAAAAGTCACCCGTCTGATTAATGGTGGTCTGAATGGTTATAGCGATCGCCTGCAATTTTGGGAAAAAGCTAAAAAAGTTTTTGGTATTGATTAAGAAAGGAACAGCCCATTTTGAGTCTTTCAGGACTTACCAAATAATTAATAATTGAACAATTAAGGTTTAAAGTCTCTCCTTTTAAGGAGAAAAAAGCGGTCGATCTTCGGAGCTTTCTGTAGGATAGGATGGCAAAGCCGCTCCGCTTTTTCCTACGGAATGCTTCCCTACGGGATGCTGCGCAAACGCAAACATGTCGCGCAGCGTTAACGCGCGTTGTGCGTTAGCTAAACGCCATATCCAATCGACCAAGAGAAGAAAAATTTTTCCTTTTAGTCAATCCCCTTCTTTTTAAGAAGGGGGTAATTGTTAATTATTAATTGTCAATTGTTGAAGCATGAGGCAAGAAAAACTAGGGATTTGAGATTGCTTCTCTGTGGGTGGCAATGACGAAAATACGTTGTACTGCGTAAGTCCTATCTTTCTTAGAAAAGTTAATTTAGTGGAGGTAAACCTCAAAATGTTCGCCTTTGTTAAGTGTTAGTCTTAAGGCAACTTATCCATTAGCAAAACTTATCTGAAGGATAAACCCAACATTCATGTTTTGTTGGGTTACCTTTGCGGGAAGCAAGCTAAATTCTTCAACCCAAACTACCCCCATGGGATTAATTATTATTTCTCTATAATACCAGTTTGATAAATGTTTGCTACAAATAGTTAGGCTATTTCTTAGGAGTCAACCCACCCCTCGCCCCTCCCCCTCCCAGGAGGGGAAGGACCGAGTCAGGAGTCATAATGAATTGCTTCAATACCAGTTTTTAGGTCGTAAATTCTCTTTTTTGTCAAAGGGACATTTCCTAGCAAATCTTTTTATCCCACTTATTATTCGTAACATTCTTTTTTCACGCTTGGTATAATAGGAGTTTTAATTAATATAGAGTACAAAGATTTTGGCTTGAAGGCAGAAGTTTTGTAGTTAACATTTCTGGAAAACTGCTACAATTTCCTAATTTAATAATTCTGAATTCTACATTCACTCACTCTACATTCATAAAAATGAAGTTTTGTAGTCTACCTTTGTGAAAATCGCTATAAATATGCAACCTAAAGATAATTTTGATAATTATGATTTAAATTCCTTGGAAAACAAGCCAGTTTTCGAGGAACAACATAATCTTCCGGTTATTGATGAAATAGATACCAAAGTTTATGATTTGTTCGCCCAAATCAATGAGGTAATTACTGACTCTAATTTTATCCAGGAATTAAGCGCAGAAAATCAAGAAGAAGTTTCCAAAGTTTTGATATTACTCTCAGATATCAAAACTCTATATCTATCTGGAAAATTAATTAAAAATATTCACCAAAAATCAGAAGTGGCTAATTTAGTATTTAATCTTAGTATTGCCATTCAATATTTTCAGCATAACCCCGAAAAACGGCTGATTGAAAAACTGCGAATTGATGGAGAATTTAGAATCAGAAGAATTAAAAACTTTTGGCTAGCTTTACCTATTAATTTTTATCGAAGAGTTACTTCTAAGATTATTCTGAAAATTTTACTAGGGTTAATTTTAGGACTTCCATTATACATAGTACTTCCACTGGGCTTATCATCAGGAAGCGACAACTTAGAAAAAGCTCTACAGTCAAAAGGAATTCTTTCATTCAATGCTGATAGTAGAAGCCATGAAACACCAGATATGTATATAAAAGATTTTCAAATGACAGTTTGGCTAGGAAATTTGTGTTTTACTACTGGCGCTCTAGGTAGCATAGTTAGTATCTTATCTCGGCTTAGTAATTATGAACAATCTGAAGACGATCACCAATATGAAGACTCAATAATTCCTATCTTAGTTGGTTTTTATAAGCCTCTGATCGGAGGTACATTTGGCATTTTAATTTTTGCTATTTTACAGGGCGGAATTATTCCGATTTCCTTTGGTGAAATTAATAACGAAAAGAGGCAAGATCAAAGATGGATGTCTCTATTTTCTTTGTCTTTTGTGGTGGGATTTAGCGAGCGATTAGCAAAAGATATTATTAATACGACAGAAAAAAATTTTGATTCAGAGAAATAGGCAGTGATAGATAGATGGACAAAAATGTTGATTCTATTTCGTGTATAGTAATGCTATATCGGGAACAATTTGTAATATTATTTTCAGGACTTACGAATAAGGAACGAAATCTGGTTATAAAAGCTAGTTTTTCCAAATCTGTCTAGTCCTTTTGCTTTCTGCCTTAACTTGAAAATCAATCTCGCTTCTAAAAATGGATACCTTAGTTCAATATCGCACTATTATTCAACAGAAACTCAAAGAATATACGGAAATTCCCTATGCTTATGGGGATTTACAATGCCGTTTAATTATAAGTGAGGATAGGAATAATTTTTTATTAATTACTCAAGGATGGGAAGATGATGTACAAGTTCATGGGTGTTTAGTTCATATAGAGATTATTGGAGATAAAATCTGGATACATCGGGATGGTTTAGAGGATGGAATAGCATCCGATCTACTGAGAGCAGGTATTCCTAAAAGTCAAATTGTCTTGGGTTTTCATCCCCCTGATGTGCGACCTTTTACAGAATTTGCAGTGAATTAATTATTGACTAAACTAGGAGGTAATGTTATTTTCTAATTGCAATTAGAAACAGCTTTAAGACTAATTAATAGTAAAATAATCACTTTCCCTTTATCTTATTATCAATCATTTGAAGCAGAAGCAAGAAAGCGTATTCTTAGAGACCCTAGAAACACATCTAAAATAGTGAATTATGTTATTGGGGGTCTTCATTTCATCTAGTGGTTAAACTCCTAAATTTAATGCGGAACCTGCCTCTACTATTGCACTATTTTAGATGAAACAGTCCACTACAGCTAGTTAAATATAATTAAAGAGTTAGGGTGCGGAATATGCACCCGATTTTTGAGCTATTCAGAATATAGTTTTCGCAACTCATCCATTGAGGAAATCTGGTGAATTTGAGAAGCGATAGAACTCCGTTCCGCTTGCGCGACCGCCATAGGAAGTCAGAAGTCAGAAGTTAGAAGTCAGAAGTAATCCCTTGTAATTATTTTTGTTGTCAGACATGGGAGTGGGAGCATATTGCTCCCATACTAAGCATTCCTGGTTCGTATTTTTGAGCTATTCAGAATACAGTCTTCGCAACTCATCTGTTGAGGAAATTTGAGGAATTTGAGTAACAATTCTCTCTAATAATTTCACATCATTAATTGCTGAAATTTCGGATAATATCCCCACATATTCATCACCAAACTTGAGTTTCAATCCCATTTCAATTGCCAATAATAACGCCTGTTTAATTTGAACATCTTTTTGAGATATTTCAGCATCTTTTTGGGATATCTGAGTATCCTTTTGAGATATCTCAAGATTTTTTTCTGCTGCTATTTCATCTCCTGTTTTAATCACATTCCCCAACTCATCACACCAACGCAACCAAGTACCATTCAGATTTTCAAATACACCATTCCAAAGGATTAATCCTAAATTTACATCAGCAAACCAAGGATCATTTTTCGGAATATAAGAACTACCATGAAGTTGAAATACTTGCAGAAAAGTTTTACTTAGTTTTTGCAATGGATCGTAGAGAACATAATAAGGAATTCGTAATTGTGCATACTTTGTCAATTTACTTCCTAATTTATTGCCTGGAGTGGGAGAAACAATTTCAATTACTACATCTGGGGACTTGCCAAATTCCCAGAATAAATAAGAACGAACATTACGTTTCCACCATTGTTCGCCACCAGGAATATTCAAACTTAAAAACACATCAGGTACAATTCCTGAATCTCCGACATAAGAAAATAAACCCACATTAGCAGCAACGATAAAAGGAGCATTTATAGGTATTTCAGCACCGCTGTAAAATACAGTTGTAAGTAGACGTTGTTGTTTTTCATTAATAAAGCTATCCAAAGGAGTATCATCCTCCAGAATCATATTAGTAGTGTCTGGGTATTCATGGGGCAGAAGAGTCAATTTTTCTGACATAGTTCCTCCAGATTGATTTGGTAATTATTTCATATATTAAATTTCAGTGGTATTCAGCAGTATATCAAATCAATTTGTGGGAAATGCGAGACTCTTTAGGAAAGATACAACAAAGCCACTGAGTAATGCTATCTATAATTTTTATTCACTATTTTTCTCCAATTACCAATTCCCGACTCCTCAATTTTTTGTTCTCTTAAGCATAACTAAACGCATTATCCCAGATATAATCTATTAATTGTTTCGCATCATCTAAGGGTAATACTCGACAACAAAAATTTTCATCATAAGTTAATAATGGTATATTTGAAATCTCATTCTCATCTTCACCATCCCTGACAATTTTGCCCTGAATTTTTGTGAGATTATTTAAAGGTCCATTAATATCAAAATCAATTTTTGTATCAAAATTTTCCTCCATCCAGGCCTCAATCTTGTTATCCAATTGTTCTGGAGTTAGATATGTATTGCTTGTCAATAAGTGATAGTAAACTAAAATAATTTCCTTACATTCTTCTTCCTCTGCATCATCAATTAAAGTTTGAAATACACCTGCATTATTAGCAATATTATTGAAAAATAAAGTGTCTGTTACCTGTTTTTGAAACTTAATCTGTTTAGTTTTGTATTGAGTATACTGCTTGAAACAAAATCCTCCTAAAGTTACTAATAGAGATAATGAAGCTAATAAAATTCCAGTCATATTCCTCACATCCTCCGGATTAGCTCTCAAGTTCAATTTTTCTACATAAGACGGACCGAAAGCTAGAAAAACAATTACACCGATAATTAGTAAAAGTTGCGGTAAAATTTTCAGGGCAATAGGTACTGCTGCACCAATAGCAGGTACTACTAACATTAGACGGTCTTTCAAAGTCATACTAACTTTTACATTAGGAAATAGAAATTCTATATCATTTTTAGGAATATTTTTATAGAGAGAAATATAGATTTTTTTAGAACTCAGATGAGATTCTTCCTGAGAATATTCTGAACCATCAGTCTCTTCTGTATTTTGGCACTTAATTAATAAAGCAACCCTTTCAAAAATATCAATTTTCTTTTCAATTTTTCGGAAAAATTTCTTAACTTTTATTGTCTTATATATATCTCCTCGACAGTAACATATCATCTCTTCAAAGTCATCAAAATTGATATCTGTTTTCAGTTCAATTAGGGAAGTTTCCTGAAAAGCACGTTCTAAACTAGCGTGAGATATAGGAAAAAAATTTCCTTGATCTAGAATTTTCTCAAAACTCTGAACAACTTTAGTTTTCATCATTGCTAGTTCTGATTCAGAGAGAGAAGCAATATATTTAGTATTAGCATCTGGATTAAATGGAGCATAATTTTCCTTTAATATCTCCAGTGTTTTATGTAATTTAAAATGATAATAAGCCAGGAGAATAGAACAAAAATCTCTAAACTTTTGTAAAGATCCTTCTGGTAATTTACCATCTTGAATACAAAGTTCTATGATATCTTTTCTAGAATAAGGAATAAATGCTTCCCTGTCTTGATAAACTGCCATGGTTATATACCTCGATTATATGAGGATATATTTTACCACTTTTTTCGCCCCATAAAGACGCGATAATACTTGACAAAATCATCATAGTATGTATAAATAAAAGAAGCTATCGCTTTAATAATAAAGGTAGCTAAAAAATAAAATACAAATATATAAAATCATCATCATTTAATAAAATGAATCCAGAAGCAACTTTAAATCAACTTAAAGAAGCCAGTCCGGAAGGAAAACTTCCCTCTAGTTACGGAGTTTATTTCAAAAATACATTGGTAGCTTTATGCCATGCTTTAGAAGACCACATATTACAAACTAACCCTAAAAATTATGAAGAAAAACCATTAGTTTTAGTCACATTTCAAAGAGGTAAATGGTATTTACAAGAAGCATATCGTTATCAAGAAATAGCACAATCTAGCCGTCACATTATTATTAGCGCAGTACCAGATAGTGGGTTACCCAAACATCCTACAAGTCAGCTAGAAAATGTCTCTTTAGTTAATTTAGAAACGACGGATAGTTTAGTTAATGAATGGAATCTAATTATCTTAGCTCCAGGTTACAGAGCGATGGTACTTTGCCATGAACTATCAGAAGATGAATATGTACTCAATGGTAAACCCACTGTAGATGTAGAAAGAAAATTTTACGGTTTATGGAGTTTCGACCGGAGTTTAGTAGTTAAAGCCGCAGAAATTCTCATAGAAAGATGTCGCCCCTACGATCCTGCCTTAGCAGACAGCATTCAAAAACAACATCAAGAAATTCTAACTATCAAAGATGCACCACCTACAGATATGACTAATGTGGTATCTCGAATAGTTTCTTATCTGGAAACTTCCCAACAGCAGATGATTACAATGAATCGTCAAACTAGGGAACTATGGGAATTGGAAGGTCAAGCGTTACGAGTTAGTCGCAACCTAAACGCTAATAAATTGCAGGCATTTTTACGAATGGCGCAGAAAGCAGATGAACGCGATCCGAGTAACCCTATTGCCTCTTTGCAAGTTGCAGCTTTATCTGAAACTCTTGGTCAAATGTTAGATTTACCTACTTTGCAGTTACGACGTTTGCGGTTAGCAGGATTATTGTTTCGAGTGGGGTTAGCATCAGCACCAAACGAAGTATTTACTCAAACACCAGATGAATTAGATGATGCAACTTTAGCTTTTTGGCAGGAAAGGAGCGTACTTGGTGGTCAATTATTAACAGCGATGCCAGAGTTAGCACCTATAACTAAAATTGTGACTCATCATTTAGAACATTGGGATGGTAGTGGTAAACCAGACGGTCTCAGAGAAGACGAAATACCCGTAGAATCTCGAATTCTGGGGTTAATTTCTTACTTCCAAGAGCTAATACAAGCACGAGGTAAAAGAATAGCTCTTAGTTTCGGAGAAGCTTTAGAAAAATGTATCAATCACAGTGGTAGATATTTTGACCCTATTCTTGTAGAATCTCTCAGCAACGTGGTTCGTTTAACAGAAATGGGTCTGATGCAATTACCTCAAAGACCAAGTCAACTTCCCAACGTTTGGTTAGAGGAAGCAGTTACATCAAAGACATCAGTCAATTAATATCTTTAAAAATACCTCGATCTTTTCTTTACTTTGGATGTAGGAGCTTTTCTATTTCTTGAGTGGGGGAGTAGGGGAGTGATCTCAAATCCGGTAGCATCGGAGTAATTAAACCTGAATTTTCGGCCACCAATGGTAC
>NZ_RCBY01000128.1 GCF_003838195.1 Okeania hirsuta | reverse complement strand
GTGAGAAACCCAATAATTGGAAACCGTCAGGAAAGAGAATAAAGCGATGCAGCGCGGTCTTGGGGGTTTCCCCCATGAGCGACTGCATCAAGACAGCGTGGTTTGTATAGAACAGGTAATAATTGGTGTATTAATGCAGACTGTAATGGAGCTGCAAATATAATCACAAAAGTAAGCAGAAAGCTAGGGTTAAACTTAAGCCAACTGTGTAGGGGCACTTTGACTTGTCCCCAAAGAGTATATCTTTGGTCAGCTAAGAAGAAACGGAGCAACACGGATTTATCCTGTTGCGTAGTATCTGCTTAGAATCCCCGTGACTTAAGTCCGGGGAGTAGTCAATGATGATAGCATTACTATTACTACTCCTAATTTACCCTTTCAAAAGGAAACAAGAACTCTCAACTTTGAGATTGAGACAACTTCCCTTGAATCTACCCCCGAACCAGGCAGCATCCTAGCCTTACTTGGCTTAGGACTAGGTGGATTAGTGGCTCGTAAGAAAGGCAAAGTAGAGTAGTGGACCGACACACCTAATTTTCGGGGTTGGTGATTAGGTAATGCCATTACATATTTATGAACGGTACAATTATAGTTTTTTCATAGATATTTGAGACAAAAGCATTACGCATTCACCAATGCCTAATTTTCGGCGTTGCTTAAATGTAATGATAATTAGACATCTACTCCACCCATAGGGAGTAGGCAGCTTTGCTGTAGGCAGTAGGGAACCCACCCGCGGGCCCCGACCGTGGAGGGGAAAGAATTGATAATTTCTTTGGGATTATAGATATTGATTTTTGATTCTTGGAGATGTATATTATACGACGGATTGTTAAATACCTTTCACAATCTAAATTTTATATCTAAATTTTATCAGTCTACTACTGGACTGACACATCTAATCTAATAATCTAAAATGGTGCGTTACGACGGATTGTTAAATACCTTTCACAATCTAAATTTTAGCCGTCTAACGCACCCTACAAGTTTTGCACACTTTTAGCTGTGCCATATATAATAGACTTCTCTGATTTTCTTTTTAATTCACTAAAAAACAAAGGTTCTCTCGTATCGTTGAGAGAACCTTCGTTTATATTTAACCTGGCATCGCGCTATTTTACCGGGCAGCTACCCGCCGAGTATCTTCGCCACCATAGCGTTTAACTTCCGAGTTCGGGATGGATCGGAGTGGGTCCACTACGTCATAGACACCAGGAAAAGCTAATAATTAGATATATTAATTATTTTATTTTTTTCTAACCGTTTCAGGTGTTAGGTGCTTTTTTTTCCTGACATTTATTACTATAAATATCTTTTTCAGAAATGTCAACCCCCTAAGCAAATTTTTTTTAATCTCTGAATTTCCGGCCAAGGGGAGTAGGGGAGCAGGGGAGAAATTCAGATAAATCTTAGATTGTTTCCCTGTTATACACCTTCTAAAAATCTAGACAATCCTAAACACGCTCTTCATCGGTGATGTTGAGCGAAATTCCTGCTCACTCGTCCATAAGTCTACTGGCAAAGAAGGTTAATGTTCTGCTCAAACACATTGAGTTTAGAATTCCCTAGGGGGGTTTTCGTCAAACACGAAAAGTCGAGTGCCAAACACTCCATAATTGTTGCTAAAATTCTTTTCTCCTAGCAGACATATGTAATAATAACACAGATTAATGGCATAAAAACATAGACATTTTGTAGATATAAGTATTGGATAGTCCATGTTTTGAAGCTTTAGCAAGCAGCAGTAAGTATATAGAACCCTTTTGATATCTTTGCACGCGGTATGTGCTTTTGGCTCAGGTCTTTAGGTAGGGCAATCATCAGATTGGCCACGTACAGGAATCAGAAGTTAGGATATTCAGTTAGAGAATAGGGGAAAAAAGTTGAAATTTTCTCCCATCTCCCCATCTCCCCAAATTCCCCTCCTGGGAGGGGTTAGGGGTGGGGAGATGGGAAAAAAGTTGAAATTTTCTCCCATCTCCCCATCTCCCCAAATTCCCCTCCTGGGA
Source organism: Okeania hirsuta (assembly GCF_003838195.1). GTDB lineage: Bacteria > Cyanobacteriota > Cyanobacteriia > Cyanobacteriales > Microcoleaceae > Okeania > Okeania hirsuta. Next base: position 21,123 of record NZ_RCBY01000128.1, on the reverse strand, counting down.
GGGGTTAGGGGTGGGTCCCTATCTCCTCATCTCCCCTCTTTCTCATACCATTTAACCACCTGTTGCACCGTCAAATCTTGGAGTGGTACACCAAATTCTTGAGAAACCTCTTTTAAAGGACGTAACGAGGAGATGACTAACCTAGTAAAAAAGCTCTCAAAGTTAGCATCTACATCTAAATGTTCCTTAATATTCTCGTCCTTTTGAATCCAAGTAGTTATTTGCTCTGAGGGTATTTCTTCTGGAGCTAAACCTGTTTCTTCTGCTATTTGCTTCAGACACCTCAATGAATAAATGGCCAGTCGCGTTGAAAACTTGTCTTTGGAAGTTAGGAGCGCCCCATCAACTTGAGCAGATTCCTCCGCTGTTAAAAATTCCATAGATTGTTGCATATTAATTTTTGATTTTATATTTTTTTATTAAGGATCAAAGGGAAGTTGCTCACACTGATTATGGCACGGATACAGGGATAGGGAAGGGAGTAGGGAGTAGGGGAGTGGGGGAGTAGGGGAGTGGGGGAGTAATTATAGAATGGTAAACACATATCATATTTATCAAAATAATATCGGTATAAAACCCCGCCTTGACTGGCGAAATATTTTTGGAACCTTGCTCAAATCCTCATTACAAAAATAACTTCTGAGTTCTGAGTTCTGAGTTCTGAGTTCTGAGTTCGTTAAATAACCGGATTCTATATCAGAATTAGACACTCATTTTTATAGCAAGGAACAAGAACAAGTTGTTTAGGACAGAGACTGATGATAAAGGAAATGTTTCCCCCCTATTCCCTATTCCCTGTTCCCTGTTCCCTGTTCCCTCTCTTAGTTATTAAATAACCACAACGATGTTCTCCATTAACAATCCAATGAGTTCTCTCCACAGTACAATCAGGCAGTACAGCACCAAACATCTCTAATTCATGGCCACAAACACTGGGGAAAGATTCGGCCACACTGGAGATAGCACAGTTGTGCTCCATAAATATGTAGCGTTCAACGGGCAACTGTGGTTCTCCTATTTCTGCTGAGGAAGCTGAATCACTTTTGACTTTTGAATTCTGAATTTTGAGCGATCGCTCGTCCACTTCCTGAGATTCTACAGGAGACCACTCTGCCATGAAACCCTCTGCTTTGCGGAGTTCTACTAAATGGGCTACGCGTTCCTGCACTTTTCCTGTCCCTAATAGTTGGCGATAGTGCATTGCTTTACGCTGCCATTGTTTGTGGAATACTTGACTGAGTTGGTCCTGGCCAATAGTTTCGGCTAAGGTGTCAAGGAAGGAAACGGCAAATTCATCATAATTATGGGGAAAGCGATCGCGTCCTTGAGTTGTTAATTGATAAATATGTTGTGGCCTTCCCATCCCGGTTTGTACTGACTTATATATAATCAGTCCTTCTGCTTCTAAGTCTTTTAAATGGCGACGTATAGCTTGGGGACTAATTTCTAAAGATTCTGCCAACTCTAAAGCGGTGGCTTGAGTTCGCTTCATTAAATGTTGTAGGATTTCTTGTTTGGTCGAATTTTGTTGGGTAATTTCCATTTTGTCAAAAAAAAATATTTAAATTGGACTTTGACAATATCATTGTTGTTAATGTAACCTAAAATAGACTTAAGCAACAAATAAGTTGTTTAAGTGGCTGCTAAAGGCCATCTAAATTACTAAAGAAGTAAATATAACTAGGAAATAAATACAATGACTGCTAAAGTAACAACCTTAGTTAATCAACCTTATAAGTATGGTTTCGTTACCGATATCGAATCAGAAACTATTCCTCGTGGACTGAGCGAAGATGTAATTCGTCTGATATCTGCTAAAAAAAATGAGCCAGAGTTCATGCTCAACTTTCGTCTGAAAGCATATCGAAAGTGGCTACAAATGAAGGAACCAGTATGGGCACAGGTTGACTATCCACAAATAGATTATCAAAATATTATTTACTATTCTGCACCAAAAGTTCAAGATAAGAAGAAAAGTCTGGATGAAGTAGATCCTACTTTGTTAGATACTTTTGAGAAACTTGGCATTCCCCTTTCGGAGCAGAAGCGTCTGAGTAATGTTGCGGTTGATGCTGTATTTGATAGTGTTTCTGTTGCGACTACTTTTAAGGAGAAACTTGCTGAAGATGGTGTGATTTTTTGTTCTATTTCTGAAGCAGTGCAGGAATATCCAGAGTTGGTGGAAAAATATCTTGGTAGTGTTGTACCTGTAGGGGATAATTTTTTTACTGCTCTTAATTCTGCTGTATTTAGTGATGGGTCTTTTGTCTTTATTCCTAAAGGTGTAAAATGTCCGATGGATCTTTCTACTTACTTCAGAATTAATAACGGAGATGCTGGTCAGTTTGAGCGGACTTTAATTGTTGCTGAGGAAGGTAGTTCAGTAACATATTTGGAAGGTTGTACTGCTCCAATGTTTGATACTAACCAACTTCACGCTGCTGTAGTTGAACTTGTCACTCTTGACAATGCTGAGATTAATTATTCGACGGTGCAAAACTGGTTTGCTGGTGATGAAAATGGTAAGGGTGGTATTTATAATTTTGTGACTAAGCGCGGTTTGTGCAAGGGAGTAAATTCTAAAATTTCTTGGACGCAGGTAGAAACTGGTTCTGCTATTACCTGGAAATATCCTAGTTGTGTTTTGGTGGGGGACAACTCCGTGGGAGAATTTTATTCTGTTGCTCTGACTAATAATAAGCAGCAAGCAGATACAGGTACGAAAATGGTACATATTGGCAAAAATACTCGCAGTACAATTATTTCTAAGGGTATTTCTGCTGGCAACTCTGCTAATAGTTACCGTGGTTTGGTGAAAATGGGGTCTGGTGCTAAGGGGTCGCGGAATTATTCTCAATGTGACTCAATGTTAATTGGCGATCGCGCTCAAGCAAATACTTTTCCTTACATTCAAGTAGATAATAATACTGCTAAGGTTGAGCATGAAGCTTCTACTTCTAAAATTGGGGAAGACCAACTTTTCTATTTTACTCAACGGGGAATTTCTGCTGAAGATGCGGTGTCTATGATTATTAGTGGTTTTTGTAAGGATGTTTTTAATGAGTTGCCTATGGAATTTGCTGTTGAAGCTGACAAATTATTGAGTTTAAAGTTGGAAGGAACAGTGGGATAATTAATAATTAATAATTAATAATTAATAATTAAGAGCTGATTTGTAAACTGAGTTGAAGCTCATTTATACTATTGGTTTGCGGAAAATTATGTCCTGGGGGATAGTGTCAAATTCTTGCATTGTAAAGCATTTATCCTCTTAATATTTACTTTGTAAATCAGCTCTAATAATTATTAATGGATAATTGCTAATTATGAAAAATAATGTAGTCAAAGAAAAATTATTTGCATTTGCACTACGAATTGTTAAACTGTCAAAACACCTTAATCAAGAGAAACAGGAGTATGTTTGATCAAAGCAATTACTTCGTAGTGGTACAGCAATTGGTGCTTTGGTGCGTGAAGCTGAATACGCTGAAAGTCCTGCCGACTTTGTACATAAAATGGCTATTTCTCTAAAAGAGGTCAATGAAACTCTGTATTGGTTAGAGCTATTACATCAAGCAAATTACATTGATGTCAAAGGGTTTGACTCAATTAATCAAGACTGCATAGAACTCTTAAAACTTCTGACAGCTATTGTCAAATCGACCAAATCAAATAATTATTAATTATTCATTATTAATTATTCATTATTTACGGATGACGGCTATTGTTAAATCGACCAAATCAAATAATTATTAATTATTCATTATTAATTATTCATTATTTACGGATGACGGCTATTGTTAAATAGGCAAAATCAAAAAACCAATAAAAAGTTATCAATTATTCATTATAAATTACAAAAGAGGTATATATGATTAAAGAAAATAGCGAAGTTATTTTATCTGTTAAAAATTTAACTGCTAATGTAGAAGGAAAAGAGATTCTTAAAGGCTTAAATTTAGAAATAAAAGCTGGAGAAATTCATGCCATCATGGGGCCAAATGGTTCCGGTAAAAGTACTTTTTCTAAAGTATTAGCAGGTCATCCTGCCTACGAAGTTACAGGGGGAGAAATTACATTTTTAGGCAAAAATTTATTAGAAATGGAACCTGAAGAACGTTCATTAAATGGCATTTTCTTGGCATTTCAATATCCCCTAGAAATTCCTGGAGTTAGTAATTTAGACTTTTTGCGAGTTGCTTATAACACTAAACGTAAACATCAGGGATTAGAAGAATTAGACGCTTTTGATTTTGACGATTTGGTGCAGGATAAATTAGATATTGTCAAGATGAAACCAGAGTTTTTAGACCGCAGTGTAAATGAAGGCTTTTCTGGTGGAGAAAAAAAGCGAAATGAAATCTTACAAATGGCATTGTTAGATCCAAAATTAGCAATTTTAGATGAGACTGACTCAGGGTTAGATATTGATGCTTTGAGAATAGTAGCAAATGGAGTAAATGAATTAGCAAATGAGTCAAATTCTCTGTTAGTAATTACTCACTATCAACGTTTATTAAACTATATTGTGCCAGACTTTGTTCATGTAACAGAAGGCGGTAGAATTATTAAAACTGGTACAAAAGAATTAGCATTAGAATTAGAAGAAAAAGGTTACGATGATTTGATTGAAGAGGCAAAAGTGGGAGTGTGAAAAGTATGCAAGTTTCTGTAAAACCAGAGATATCTTATTTAGACAAGTTACTGAAAGAGTGTTGTAAAGGAGTATCTCCAACGGTACCGCCAGAATTTCCTCTAGATGGAAAAATGGCAAGTTGGTTACAGCAAGTACGCGATCGCGCAGGAACCTGGGTGCGTGAGTTGGCCTTTCCGACAAAGCAAGATGAAGAATGGCGGTTTTCTGACTTGTCTGCAATGATGAAGTTAAATTTTCAAGCACCTGCACCAGTAAATTTGGATGCTTTGAATATTACTCCTTTTATTTTGCCGGAAGCAACAGACAGTCGGTTGGTATTTGTGAATGGGGTATTTGCACCAAAGTTATCATTAGTCGAAGGTTTGACAGATCGAGTGTTTGTCGGAAACCTAGGGCAGTTACCTCCCGAATATCAAGACCGCATCGGAGATTATTTGGGGCAACAACAGGGAAGTAAAGAAGTATTTACATCCCTAAATACTGCTGGTTTAACTGATGCAGCAGTGGTATGGTTGCCAAAAAATCAAGTTGTAGAAAAACCAATACATCTATTATTTATTGCGACTCAGACTGAAATTCCGATTTTGACTCAGCGTCGTTGTTTAGTAGTAGCGGAGCGTAACAGTAGTGCGACAATAATTGAGCATTGTGTTACGGCAGAAGTTATTTGTCCGGAAGCACCCACTTCTCGCCCCTATCTGACAAATACAGTTACAGAAATATGGGTAGAGGAAAATGCGGAAATTAATCATAGCAGGGTGCAGCGAGATGCAGGAACAGCATTTCATATCGGCAAAACAGCGATCGCTCAAGCGAAGAATAGTCGTTATACTTGCAATGCTATCCATTTAGGGGCAAAATTATCTCGTCATAATTTAGAAGTTTCTCAAATGGGCGAGGGAACGGAAACTAATCTTTATGGTTTGGCATTTATTGGGAATGAGCAAGAAGCAGATACTCACAGTGCCATTATTTTGAATCATCCCAATGGTGTAACTGAGCAACTTTATAAGTGTATTGTTGATGACAAAGCACATTCTATATTTAATGGCAAAGTCTATGTTTCTCAAACTGCACAGTTGACTAATGCAGCTCAGTTAAATCGTAATTTGTTACTTTCTTCTGGTGGGAGGGTTGATACAAAACCGCAATTAGAAATTATTGCTGATAATGTTCAATGTTCCCATGGTGCAACTGTTAGTCAGTTGGATGATGATGAAGTGTTTTATTTACAAAGTCGAGGTTTGAATGAAGAAGTAAGTCGTAATTTATTAATTGATGCTTTTGCAGCAGAAATTATTAACAAGTTGCCCTTACCTTCTTTGCAAAATATTTTAAAACAATGTGTTGCTTGTAAAGTGTAAAAGAAGGAAGAAGGAAGAAGGAGGAAGGAGGAAGGTGAGTTAAAAAATTGATTGAGACTTATTACTCCTTGGAGATTAATTCCTCCTTCGGTGTAGTAAAGTTTCAAAGAGAGTAATAAGGAAAAAGTAAAAAGAAGGAACTAAGCAAGTGAGCTAAAAAGTTGATTGAGACTTATTATACCAATTCCTAAAAGTAACGCTATACTTGGGTAAAATTTCAGTTATTAACTAATTAAAACAGACCGAATCACCTTTTTGCTAAAAATAGCCCAGTTAATGTTAATTATTCTTACTTTTTACTTCTCCCTAACTCCCCGACTCCCCGACTCCCCTGCTCAACAAAATGTAGAAAAGTTTTTGATAAATGGTATTACTCCTTGGGGACTAATTCCTCCTTCGGTGTAATAATGAGTTAATAACTCATAGCTGATAGCTGATAGCTGATAGCTAAATGCTTACTAATAACTGATAGCTGAAAAAATGACTATTATTCAAGAAAAAACACTAGGTGAAAAAGTACGGGAAGAATTTCCGATTTTAAATCAGGAAATAAATGGTAAACCACTGGTTTATTTAGATAATGCTGCTACTTCACAAAAACCTCTAGCAGTTATTAATGCTTGGCAAGAATATTACCTGAAATATAATTCTAATGTGCATCGTGGTATTCATACCTTAAGCTCAAAAGCAACAGATGCTTATGAAGGGGCAAGAGATAAAATAGCTGCTTTTGTCAATGCAGCATCTCGGAATGAAATTGTTTATACTCGAAATGCTAGTGAAGCAATTAATTTAGTCGCCTATTCTTGGGGTTTAAATAATCTCAAAGCAGGAGATGAAATTATTGTCTCAGTTATGGAACATCATAGTAATTTTGTTCCCTGGCAAATGGTTGCTCAAAAAACTGGAGCAGTTTTAAAATTCGTAGAGCTAACCAAGACCGGAGAATTTGATTTTGAACAATATAAAACTCTAGTTTCAGATAAAACAAAATTAGTAGCAGTTGCCCATATTTCTAATGTTTTAGGCTGTCAAAATCCAGTGCAAGAAATCTGCGCGGTCGCTCATCAAAATAGAGCAAAAGTATTAATAGATGCTTGCCAAAGTGTACCTCATATAAGAGTAGATGTACGGGAAATAGATTGTGATTGGTTAGTAGCTTCCGGTCATAAAATGTGCGCTCCTACTGGTATTGGTTTTCTCTATGGAAAATTAGAATTATTAGAGAAAATGCCTCCATTCTTAGGAGGAGGCGAAATGATTTCCGAGGTATTTTTTGACCATTCCACCTATGCCGAATTACCTCATAAATTTGAAGCAGGAACACCAGCTATTGGAGAAGCGATCGCTCTTGGTGCAGCAGTAGATTATCTGACAAATATAGGTATGGAAAAAATCCATAATTATGAAGCAGAATTAACTACTTATTTATTTGAAAGATTGAACCAAATTCCTGAAGTTACTATTTATGGGCCTCAACCAAATGAGAAAGGTGAAAGTAGGGCAGCATTAGCATCTTTTACTGTAGAAAAAATTCATCCCAACGATTTATCAACAATGTTAGATGAAGCAGGTGTAGCAATTCGTTCCGGTCATCATTGTGCCCAACCTTTACATAAATATTTGAATATTTCATCCACAGCTAGAGCAAGTTTATCTTTTTATAATAATCGTAATGATATTGATGCTTTTATTGTTGCTTTGAAAGAAACAATAGAGTTTTTTAGCAATATTATGGGTTGAGAGAGGAGTCAGGAGTCAGGAGTCAGAAGTCAGGAGGAAAGAAAGAAGTAAGAGGAGGAAAAGGAGAAAGATACAGTAGGTTGGGTTAAGCGTAAGCGCAACCCAACAAATACCTAAACCAAACCTACATTAACAGTTATTTTTCACTCTTAAATTTATGGTTATGGATAGCTCTTAGAAGTTAAAAATGCGAAATATTATGACCGGAGCATAGTTGATTATATTTCTTTGTTTAAGCAGAAATAATGTAAGTTATGCTAATGTCCTATGTGTTGAATTTTGTTCCTCAACCCAACCTACAAAAGTGAATATAGAATTAAATCATAATTGTAAGAAACCCTTCTGCTTTCTGCCTTCCTTCCACTAAAGTGTAAATATTCAAGCAGACATGATATGAGAGACTGGAATCTAAATAAACTTATAGTTATTAACTTAATTGTTTTGAATATTGCGATTATTTGTCTAGCGGTGGCGTTAATTTTTTCACCTAATAAAACTTTGGCAACTTCCATTGCTAAAACTACACCTAAAATAGAACAAAAAATTGAGGCGATCGATTCAGAAAAGTTAAGTCAAGGTAGAGGTAGAAAATATGAATATAAGGTTGAATATCAATTTGGTTTTCCTCAAAGTAATGAAGAAAGAGACCGCTATATAGAAGCTTTAAACGATGCGGGTAAAGATGGATGGGAATTAAGTCAAACTGATGTGGTTTTTAATCCTTCTAGTGGGCGAGGATTATATATTCTGATATTTAAAAAAGATAAATAGTTGAAGAAGGAAGAAGGAAGAAGGAAGGGATGATTATTTATAAGTTATATCAAGTCTCATTAATTAGCAATAATAAAAATCTTTTCTCTGATAAATTTATCCCTTTTCCCTGTTCCCTAAAGCAATAAAACCTTGTAATTCATCAACTCGATAACTGCTGTAATTAATCCTATTTTTGGGGTGCGTCTCATATTTGCAAAAATACTTTTTTCCTATATATTCCCTATTCCCTGTTTCCTGTTCCCTGTTCCCTAAAAGCGATAAATTTTTGGCTTTATTCAAAATTGAGATTCACCCTATTTTTGGGCTGTCACTTCAATAATTTCTGTATCCATAATCATCTTACTGTTACTGACTAAATCTTCGTGTTTATTCGTATTTAGGGTAACAGTTATTTTATTGCTGCCTGGGTCTAAATTTCCCAGATAATACCAATTGCTATAAATTCTAGTAATTTTTTTGTCATTGATATATAAATGAGCATGACCTTCATTAGGATTACTACTTTGATTTACTGTTTCCGGGGCAAACTTAAAGTTAGTTAGCTTCAACTCTAAATTCCATCCTTTCATAGTATCCTTATAAGCAACTAAATCAACTTCAGGAACTGGTTTATCTGCTGGAATTTCTATTTTTTTATGACTATGACCCATACCCCCATGAGACTCATCAGCAATTAGATTGTTACCAGAAGAATGAACTGTTTTAGCAATTCCTAATCCCGCAGTTACAATTAGTATGATTGATGTGAGTTTTAATAATTGTTTCATCCTTGTTTTTCCTTTATTTTATAATTTTTAATTTTTTTATAATGGGTAAGGGTAGTTAAAATGTCAAAAGACAAGCCGTCATACTTGAAAATTTAGAACGTAGGAAATAGTTTAAACACAAATTATATTATGTCCGTTTTGATAGTTAGTTAGGTTGAAAGTTTGAGATAGCGATCGTTATTTCATTAAAAAGGGGATTTCAACCCCTCCTAAAATTAAACGACAACCTAGAAGTTGGGGGTTTAAACCCAAGTTTTCAGCACGCTAAAAGCTGAGTGCTGTTTGCAGAGCATTCCGGTACGGAAAATGCTGATAGCTAGTTAAAAGGAGGTAAGCATTCAGCTATTAGCACTAAGCAGTCAGCAATTAGTAATGAGTAATTACTTCTAAGGTTTAGGAAGGGGAATTTGCCAGTAACTTTTATTCTTTCTCAATTTTAAAGGTTGCTTTTATCTTCCTCAAAATTAATAGCTGATAGCTAATAGCTGACGGCTGAATGCTTACAAAAGGAGATAATAAATTGAATAATATTAACACACTCAAAGCCATAGAATTATTTTCTGGAATTGGTGGATTTTGTTTAGGAATGAAAGCTGCAAATATTGAAACTATTTGGGCTAATGATATTAACGAACTTTGCTGTCAGGTTTATCAAAGTAATTTTGGTAGTGACTCAATAGTATTAGGTGATATTAATAAAATTCAGATATCAAACATTTGTAGAATATGCTCGCTTAATGGGATTTCTTGATAATTGGTGTCGGGTTGCTAAAATTTATCACCAATATGCTTTATATGGTAATTCAGTTGTGCCAGATTGTGTAAAATGGATATGTCAAAGAATAGGCAAACAAAACTTTAAATTTAACCATCGGACTTGGCAACAATTAACATTATTTAGTTAATTCAATACTAATAAATATATGAAATAACTGACACTATCATTGTTTAAAACTGAAGCAGCAATTTTTGTTAGAGAATTAACTGTTAGACCAATTTTTGATTTGTACGGTATTACCGATGGTAAAGCAATAGGAACTTATGTAGAACAAGCATTCAATAAATATTTAATATCCAAATATTTATATACTCCAGGGAGTGCAGCTAGTGGGATAGATTTTCCAGAATTAGAAGTAGATTTGAAGGTAACTTCTATTCGACAACCACAATCATCTTGTCCGTTTAGAGATGCTAGTCAAAAGGTTTATGGATTAGGCTATCATCTACTTGTCTTTGTGTATGAAAAAATAGATAATCAAGAATTACGAGCAGCAAGTTTAAATTTTAAAAGCGCGATATTTGTAGCCAAAGAAAAAACAGGAGATTATCAAACAACACGAGGTTTACTAGAAATTATTAGTCGTAATGGTAATGAAGATGATGTAATAGGATTTTTAGAAGATCGTAACCTTCCTTTAGATGAAATAGGACGGGAAATTTTGGCTGAAAGAATAATAAAAGAACCTCCACAACAGGGTTATATTACTATCTCTAATGCTTTGCAATGGAGATTACAATATAGAAGGATTATTGAACAAGCAGAAATTGGAAATATAGCTGGAGTGGAAAATATTCTAGGTTAAAATATCTATCAAATATAGCAGAAGGAAAAAGAAAGAAGGAAGAAGGAAGAAGGAAGAAGGAAGAAGGAAGAAGGAAGAAGAAAAAATATTGCTTTGTCTGAATTTTAGGCTTTTAATATGTCCTAACCTTTCCTTCGACTGCTATAACAGGTCATTTCAGTTATCAGTTATCAGTTAGCCTCCTTCGGAGGAACTGCGGACTTCAGTAACTCTGCAATAAGGAGGCAAGAAAATACGGAATTATCTTTTTTTTATCCCCAATGATACCCGCTCTAAAAGCACATCATTAAATAAACTCAAGATTATCAATTTGAAAATATCTAGAAAGATGCAAAAATGAAAATATCTAAATAGGATTTGCTGATTTTTTCCAAGCAAGTCATAAACATAGGAAAATCTCCACAAAAATTATTCAATTATTGCTAAATAAAAAGCAATAAAATACAAAAACTTGCCAAATAAAAAGACTTGTGCATTAATAACTAAGATATCCCGAATAAATACATGACCTATGCTAGAAATTAGTGACTTATTTGATGAAAACCTTTATCTAAATGTTAACCCCGAAATTGCAGAAGCAGTAAACAATGGCATCGTACAAAGCGGCTTTGACCACTTTATTCGCTTCGGTCAATTTGAAGGGCGAGACCCCAGTATTTTTTTTGATACTAACTTTTATTTAACCAATAATCCAGATGTTGCTGCCTTAGTTCAACAAAACTCAATCACTCCCATTCAACATTTTATTCAAGTCGGTCAATTTGAAAATCTCGATCCTAATTCTCAATTTAATACCGATATTTATCTCCAAGAAAATCCAGATGTTGCTGATGCAGTTCAACAAAACTTATTAACTACCATCGAACATTTCGTTAATTTTGGTATTGCTGAAAATAGATTATTTTCCCAAAATTTTATCGGCACAATATTTGATGTAGTTGTTACAAGTGCAGCTAATAATGGTAATGATGCAGCCATTCGTTTTGATGGTTTAACTGGTCGATTAATTGGTGAATTTCCTAATGGTGGAGAATTAACCGACCCCAGAGATATTGTACAAGAAATTGATGGGTCTAATACTGTTTTAATTAATGGTGGAAATGACAATGTTTTACGCTTCGATGCCACTACAGGAAACTTCATTGAAACATTTACTGAATTTCCCGAATTAAATGGTGGAGGTGCCGTTTTTGGACCAGATAATAATTATTATGTAGGGGCGCGATCGCTAGGTTCAATTGTACGTTTCAACGGTCAAACTGGAGATTTTATTGATGAGTTTATTCCCTCAGAATTAGTAGATTTTCCCAGAGGTTTTGTATTTGGTTCCGATGGCAATTTTTACTTAGGAAATGGTGCCGACCCAGCAACAGGTGGTGGCGGTGGAACAGTCATTCAATATGATGGTCTTACGGGTCAAGTATTGAATCCTAATTTTGTCAATGACCCTGAATTAAGTCCCCTAGATGTGATTAATGGTCTGGATGGCAATATCTATGTCAGCAGTGAATTTCCTTTTGGTCAGGATGATTCGGTAGCTAGTGTTCGCGTGTATGATGTTGAGACAGGAGCGTTGTTAGATGTACTTGATGCTGGTTTAGATGCAGAGGAAGTGCCAATATTGGATGCCCCAAGAGGGTTAGGTTTTGGACCAGATGGTAATCTCTATGCTAGTAGCACTGGTACTGGTAGTGTGGTTCGTTTTGATGGTGCAACAGGTGACTTTATAGATGTGTTTATTGAGTTTCCTCAGTTGAATGGTCAAGCATTAAATTTCGTTCCTGCGGAAAATTAAGCCATCTAATTAGTTATGATACAGTAGGTTGGGTTGCGCTCCCGCTTAACCCAACAAATACCAAGTTGGACTTATACAAAGAAATTATATCAAATCCGGTAGCATTGGTGTAATTAGATAAAGAATGTGGAGACCCACCCCTAACCCCTCCCAAGAGGCGAATCTGGGGAGATAAAATCCCAGGAGGAGAATGTGGGGAGATCAAGAAAGATTTGGCAATGGCGCTTGTGATGTAACATTTTTTTATACCTAATTAACCAGATTTGATATTAGACTTGTCGCTTTATAACTTAAAAAATCCCCAAAAACTTTGTTCTGTAAGGATTGTAGCTATTGGCAACCAAAAAATCTGGGAATTATTGCTCTGTCTAGGTTGGAACGATTTTTTCCCTCTATTTAGCGACAACTCTATTATATATAGTCAGGAAAAACTATGCGGACATAATCTAAGTTTTGCTAATGTCTTATCTATTAGACGTCTCCAGAAAAGAGGGAATAGGGAATAGGGAATAGAGAATAGGGAACAGGGAACCCACCCCTAACCCCTCCCAGGAGGGGAGTAATTGATAATTTATGGATAAGAATTGATTTTATTTTTGATTTTGGAGATGTCTATTGGGTTTTGTTATTCAACCCAACCTACATTAATGATATTAACTGTTATTTTTCACGATTAAATTTATGGTTATGGATGAGGGAGTAATTAAATATAATTGTCATTGGGTTAAAGAGGAACCTGTGACAAGCGATAGCATTACTGATTTAATGAAAAAGCGAGATTTTATGTACTCGTTAGGATTAATTGGTGCTTATGAAAATGGCATTGGTTTTGGTAATGTTAGTCAGAGAATAAATGACTCAAATCAGTTTATTATTACTGGCACTCAAACCGCCCATTTAGAAACTTTAGGACCGGAATTTTACACGGTAGTTACTGATTTTAATATTGAGGAAAATAGCCTAACTTGTTGCGGACCTGTTAAAGCTTCTTCTGAATCTTTAACTCATGCTGCTATCTATTATTATCAACCAGAAATTATGGGTATTATTCATATTCATAATTCTCAGCTTTGGCAAGGACTTATGTATAAAGTTCCTACTTCTAATCAAAAAGTACCTTATGGTACTCCACAAATGGCAAAAGAAATATTTCGTTTGTTTGATGAGGAGAAGTTAGGAGTAGAAAAAATATTAGTAATGGCAGGTCACGAAGATGGGATAATTTCTTTTGGGAAAGATTTAGATGAAGCTGCTAATATTTTGTTGAATTTTGATCGGACATCTCTAGAAAAGAGGGAGTAGAGCAGTAGGGAAGTTGCATACAACGTCCGAGAACGGGAAGTAAACATAAGAATAATTAACAATAACTGGGGTGCTAAATTTAATCTCGCCCTGCTCCCCTACTCCCCACCCTCTTTAATCTAATTACACCGATGCTACCGGATTTGATATAACTCCTGAGTCCTAAGTCCTGAGTCCTGAGTCCTGACTCCTAAAGACTTATCCATACCCACTATGTTGACGAATCTCTGGAGGATGAAAAGCAAGTACAATTCTATGCTTCGGTACTCCAGCACCAACAAGTTCATCCGTAGTACCATCTTCAATACCATCGTAGTGAATCCAAATTTTATCATTGCGGATTTCAGCATGGACAATAGTACCATATACACGGCGACTATCCTCCCATCCTTCATGGACTAACAGAAAATGGTTGCGATCGCTACTAATGATCGTGTATGTTTTCACATCACCATAGCAGTAAGGAAGATCGGCGTAGTATTGCAAAATTGGCGTTGCTGATTTGAGGTATGAAATTCAACTAGTGGTAAATTTTCAGCCAAAACAATACTGCAAATTATACCTATTTCTTCCTAATTTAATCACCGAAAAACTTGTTTCTACCTACTCTGCTGACTCGGTCCTCCTGACTCAGTCCTCGGTCTTCCTGTGAAATCATACATTTATTCAGCAACGCCGCAAAATTTTTATGAGTGTTTCACGCCATTTTTCCAGGTCTAAGAGTTGATTTGTGGTTTCCATTGAATAATTTCCTCAATCTTGGCATCAAAAACAAACAGACGAAAACCAGGTTCTTCTAATAAAAGTTGTCCAACTTCCTCCTTAAAAAAGGTTTCAAAAATATTGCGCTTGACTGCTAAATATATTTGACGTAATGGGTCTTGTTTCTTGAGAATTCTACTATATAAAAAGAATTGCCCCCATGCTTTTTCAGGCGTTGCTTAAATGTAATGATAATTAGACATCTACTCCATCCATAGGGAGTAGGGAGTAGGCAGCTTTGCTGTAGGGAAGCCACCCGCGGGGCCCGACCGTGGAGGGGAAAGAATTGATAATTTCTTTGGGATATAGATATTGATTTTTGATTCTTGGAGATGTCTATTAGCTGAAGGTAAAATTGAAAAACTGATGTTTTGCGCCCAAAGTTAATCTCAAAATCATTATAGCGCTGTGCGCAGGCAACAGCTCATCTGGCAACAGGCAGCAGGGGGAATAAAAAACCGATAATATAAGACTTTTAGCTCTTGGACACCTCTTGTAATTTGTAAATATGCCAGCGCACATTGCTATACCACTCAGCAACGCCCTTTTTCAAGTTCATTAACTAATTCCTGTTCCCTGCTATACGAACAATATAAACTTGACAAAATGAATCAATATCAAATATAGTTAAAGACGCTCAAAACTATAGAGTAAAAGGAGTAAAATATGAGTGGTGGAAAAAGCCTCCAACCGACAAAATATGCCGAACATCGGTATAAGATCAGTGCACCAATTGATTTTGATGTGGCAGTGAACTACGGTGGTGCATTAATGGCGATCGCTGGAGCAGATGGCGAATTAGCAGAAAAAGAATTCCAGTGGTATATTGATGAACAAGAACTTTTGTTCGTAGACTCTACGGAGTACATTGAAACGCTACGCAAATTCGATTGGAAAAATGCTAGCATTGAGGATATGTTGAGTGGTATCAAGTACGATTTTCCTCTGAATTTTCGCCGTTCCATGTTATACCAAGCGATTAAGATGAGTCGAGCTGATGGAGTTTACCAAGAAAAAGAAAAAGCTGCTGTGGCTAAAGCAGCAGAAATTTTAGGAATTGACCGTAGCATGGTTATTAGCATTGAGTCATTAGCTGAAATGGAAGAAGCGACCGAGCGACTGCGACTTGCTTTATTTGAAACGGAAGTTTAATTCTTCTTTAAACCTGTTTATAGAGGATTTTGATATGTCGATCTTATGGGTAAGTATATCAAAATCCTCAATTGTGTTTTAGAGTTAGTCTAACTGCATTCATAGTTTGACTAACTCTAAAACACAATTGAGGATTTTGATATGTCGATCTTATGGGTAAGTATATCAAAATCCTCAATTGTGTTTTAGAGTTAGTCTAACTGCATTCATAGTTTGACGGCAGATAATATCGATCATTTTTTCATATTGCGATTACATTCAAGATTGCTCTCAAGAATATCTATATAGAATGAGTATAGCGCTACGCGCAAGTCAAAAGTCAGAGGTAGTTCTGCATAGTAATGGTAATATATTCAAATAGGTTAATAAAGTTAAGTTTGTGGAGATCAATTGTCCTGAGTGCCAGTCTACTAAAATCATTAAATATGGACATACCCACGATGGTAAACCTCGTTTCCGTTATTAGGAGAAAATAACAACTTTAGTCAGTTTTCACCAGCAGATTTGAAACAGATGATTTTTCTGGAAGCTACAATTAAAGAAACTCTCCGCACTTTACCGCCAAGTCCTACTGCTAGTCGTCGGTTAACTCAATCTGTTGTAGTGGATGATATTCTCTACCGGAAAGGTTGGACTTTGATTGCAGAACCTAGAATTGCTCATATTATACCTGAATATTTTGAGCAACCAGACAAATTTGAGCCAGAACGTTTTTTGCCAGAACGTGGTGAGGGTAAAATGTACGAATTTATCCCTTTCGGTGGTGGTGTCCACGCTTGTTTGGGAGCGCAGATGGCAATGTTAGTTAGTAAAGTGTTTGTATCTCATTTACTACAAATGTTTGATTGGCAACTGATGGGAGAACCAAAGTTTGTTCAGTTTCCTATCAAGAGAATTAAAGACAATTATCAAATAGAAATTAAATCTATAGCAGGGAATAGGGAATAGTATTTATCTGTCTAAGGTCGATCATTAATCTATGTGTTAACCAACTCGTTCCTTACTATAGAAATCAAAATTAAATACAGTGTATTTCATATTAGTAACGTACACCAGTCGCGGGCAAGATGCCCGCACTACAAACATTTTACCGAAAAATTATGGATGGGTTTCCTAACCATATCCAATCGAGCAAGAGGAGAAAAAAATTCCTTTTAATCTAATCCTCTCCTTGAAAAGAAGAGTTCATTAATGGATAATGGATAATTACTTTTGGTTAAAACCTTTCTTGATTGAATATAAGGAATATTTTCTTTTTTTTTCCCTTAAAAGAGGAGTCTTCAAGGCGCAAATTATTTAATTATTCCGTCATTCTAAATTCCCGCATTCTAAATTATTGAACATTCATATTTTTACCGAAAAATTGTGGTTGAAAGCCTCCCTTTTCAAGGGGATAATAAATAAAAATTTTCATGATTAGTCAATCCTCTTCTTTTCAAGGAGAGGTAATTCTGGCATTCGCGCATTCTAAATTATTGAACTCATTTACCTGCAATTTTCTGTATGTATATATTAGTCTTAGTATTGTTTCTAGCTATCTGTTTTTGTCTCGGAGCTCTCCCATTTACTGGTTTAATAGTTAAAATTCTGGCAAATATCGACCTCAAAAAAGTTGGTACGGGTAATGTTAGTGTGGCAGCAGCGTTTACTCACGCGCCAAAACCAGTGGCAATAACAGCAGTATTAGCGGAAATAGTTAGAGGTATTGCGCCAGTTTTAATAGCAAAAGTCTTATTTCCAGAGATTTTTGCCTTGCAGTTAGTGGGATTAATTTTATTAGTCGCAGGTAGATATTTTATTGCTAAAGGTGGAGGTGTTACTAATGCTAGTTGGGGAGTTTTGGTTTATTCTCCTCTGGTGGCATTGGGTTCGGGAATTACAGGTTTTTTAATATTAGTAATAGGAAAAAAAATATTTCCTCAAAAAAATCAAAATATCCGACAATGGGCAGCTCGTCTGGGATGTCTCAGTAGTTTTTTATGGGTGTTATTATTTCGCCAGGAGGCATCTTTTTTTGAACTTTTCGCAGCATTAGGATTAGCAATTTTATTAGTAGTAATAAATCTGAGGCAAAGTGATGATATGGCTTTAAAAAAACAAATTCTATTTTCTCTCGATAGTGAACTAGATGCCAAAATATGTGGCGATAAAGCAGCTAGATTAGCTCAATTGAAAAAAGCTGGTTTTAATGTTGTTAAAGGTTTTGTTTTACCTGCAACTGAAGCAGATACTCAAGGAAATTTGGATAAGGGAATTGATTCTTCACTACTTAATATCTACTTCCCTTCATCAGAGCTGGATAAAAATAAAATGTCTATTAATTTTCCCCTAATTGTTCGTTCTTCTGCTGTGGGGGAAGATAGCGATAATAGTTCGGCAGCCGGACAATATCAAACTATTTATCCGGTGAAAAATCAAACGGAATTATTAGAGGCAATTAATATTTGTCGTCAATCTTATTGGTTGCCAGAAGCTGTTGCTTATCGTCGGCAAAGAGAAATTCCTGATGCAGAAATGGCAGTATTAATTCAGCCTTATATTATTAGTCAAGTTGCTGGAGTAATGTTTACTCGTAATCCTTTAGATGGTGGCACCAAAATAATTATTGAAGCTCTGCCAGGCGGTGCAGAAAAAGTTGTGGGTGGGCAGTTTAGTCCGGTACATTTAGAAATTGTTGAAGAAGGAAGAAGGAAGAAGGAAGAGGGAAGAAGGAAGGAAGAAAAAGGAAAAGGGAAGAAGGAAGAGGGAAGAAGGAAGGAAGAAAAAGGAAAAGGGAAAAAGTTGATGGTTACTCAAACTTCAGAAGAAGGAAGAGGGAAGAAGAAAGAGGGAAGAAGAAAGGAGGAAGAAAGAATAGGGAAAAAGTTGATTGTGACTCAAACTTCAATCAATTTTAAACAGCCTGTAGACAATGTGGATGACGAGGTATTAAACTCAAAAGAAAAAGATAAAAATCAATCTTTAGAGCAAGTAAAAAATCAGGATATTTTACCTGAAAAAATTATTCAAGAATTGGTAAATCAAGCAGAGGCTATAGAAGTCTTTTTTCATGGTTTACCCCAGGATATTGAATGGTGTTGGGATGGTGAAAAAATTTGGATTTTACAAAGTCGCCCCATTACTAATCTCAGACCAATTTGGACGCGAACTATTGCAGCAGAGGTAATTCCTGGGGCAATTCATCCTTTAACTTGGTCGATAAATCGTCCTTTGACTTGTGGAGTTTGGGGAGAAATTTTTACTATTGTTTTAGGGGAAAAGGTAGCAAAATTAGATTTTACTGAAACGGCAACTTTGCTCGGTTCCCATGCTTATTTTAATGCTACTTTGTTAGGGGAAATTTTTAGAATGATGGGATTGCCGGAGCAGGGTTTAGAGTTTTTATTACGAGGGCAAAAAATGGGAAAACCGCCTTTAGGAAAAGTTTTGCCTTCTTTGCCTGGTTTATGGCGATTGATTCAAAAAGAAATGGCTGTTGACCGCGAATTTGAACGAGACTATCATCAAATTTTCATTCCCGCTCTACAAAGTTTAGAAAATAATTTCAAACAAAATTCATCTCAGTCTTTATCAGAATTATTAGACCAAGCAGAACAAATTCAAGCATGGTTAAAACCGATTACTTTTTATAATATTTTGGGTCCCATAGGTTTGGCGATTAGGCGATCGCTCTTCCGAGTTTCTGAGGAATGGCTACCTACTGATACTGCACCAGAAATTATTTCGATTCGAGAATTACAAAGGTTAGCCGTTAAGTTAAAAATGGCAACTAAATCTGATGGGGAAATAGAGGCAGAGTTTGAGCAAAATCAGGAATTACAAAGGGAGTTTCAGCAATGGTTGGAAAGTTATGGTTATTTGAGTGAAGTTGGTACGGATATTGCCGTGGCAACTTGGGGAGAAAAGCCGGATAATTTCCGTGAGTTATTATTTGCAATGGCTCGGAAAGGTGAGGGGGAAAAAGATAATTTTAAAGAGAGTTTTTCGGTAAGGTCTTTAAACTTGTGGCAGAGGTGGCGACTGGCGCAATGTGCAAAACGTGCGATAACTAAGGGGAAAATTGCTGAGGTTTATGGGAAATTTTTGGCTTATTTACGACTGACGTTTTTAGCAATAGAAATAAAAGTCAAAAGTCAAAAGTCAAAAGTCAAAAGTGATGAGCGACAAGAAAATTTAGAAGTTAAAAGTCAAAAGTCAAAAGTCAAAAATGATGACTTACAAGAAAATCTAGAGGTTTTTGAAGAAAAGGGTGATATTTTTTATTTGGAATTTGAGGAAATTCGGCAATGGATTTTAACAGTAGGTTGGGTTGAGGAACGAAACCCAACAAAAGAATCCCTCCTAACCCCCCTTGAGAAGGAGGGGATGTTTAGCGATCGCCTCCTTGATCGGGCAGGAATGTTTAGCGATCGCCTGCTTGGACAACTTATCTGTGAAAGAAAGGAACAGTTGGAAAAAGACCGCGATCGCCTAGTTCCCTCGGTAGTTTACGGCAATGTCTTACCACAGGAAAATCCAGAAATTGCAGCGACTGCTGAGAATGCCTCTATTTTGTCAGGTATACCTGCAAGTGTCGGTTCTGTGGAAGGTTATGTGAAAGTTTGTCGTAGTGCAGGAGTGAGTATTGCTGAAGGCGAAAATCCCATTATTGTTGTGCCTTATACGGATGCAGGTTGGGCACCATTATTATTGAAGGCAAAAGGTATTATTGCTGAAGTGGGGGGACAGTTATCCCACGGAGCTATTATTGCGCGGGAATATGGCATTCCAGCAGTAATGAATGTTTCTGGAGCGATGACTCGTTTACAGGATGGGCAAAAAGTTAGGGTAGATGGGTATCGGGGGACGGTGGAATTGTTGTAGAGTGTGGGGAGTGTGGGAAGTGTGGGAAGTGTGGGGAGAGAGGGAAGAGTTGGAAAGGGAGAGCGATCGCCTATTTTCTATTCCCTGCCTTTACCAACAGACTTTTTCCGCAAACCCTAATTATCAATTATCCATTATCAATTATCCATTAATGAATTCTATCCCAGGAACTTTTCGATAGATTAATTCAATCTGACAATTAAAATGTACACTAGCAAAATTAACTTTTTCTCCCCTATTATAAGTGTGAGAAATCCAAATTCCTTGTTCATTTTTCCGAAAACATTCTATATTCATCTGAGACTGATATCATGTCCGTTTATATCGTTTGTGTAAACCCAAGGGTGAATATCTACAGGAA
>NZ_RCBY01000127.1 GCF_003838195.1 Okeania hirsuta | reverse complement strand
CTTCTTCCTTCTTCCTTCTTCCTTACCTTTGCTATACAAGACCGATGCTACCGGACATGATATTATGTGAGATTTTTACTCATAATGTAAAACTTATTTTTTGTTTAAATATAATATTTAGTAGTATATAGTATAACAATTATTACCCTTGGTGAGATACACAAGTTTTCTATTTTAGAGAATAGGGAGTAGGGAATAAGGAATAGGGAATAGGGAAGAGAAAAAAATGCTGTATCTGATGAATATGAGAACCGCTATATCATTTAATTTATAATTAAAAATCAACATCTTTTCCCAAAATAGTCATCATTTTTAAGTTAATCTATTCATCTATAGAAGAGAAATCACTAAAAATTAAAAGTACAAGCTAATTTATGCTGAATTTACTAAATAAAAGATTATTGTGGTACTTAGCATTACCAATAATTGTCATAAATGGTTGGGCTTTGCTCCAAATATTTCAATATTTTGGTCGAATAATTACAATAGCTGTCTCTGCAACCTTACTCTCATTTTTATTAGATTACCCAGTGCTTTTTTTAGAGAAACATAAAGTTAAACGCCCCAGAGCAGTTATTTTAGTATTCTTAGTAGCATTAGTAATTATATTAGTTTTAGGAGTTATTCTAATTCCCTTATTATTAGAGCAACTTACCGGATTTATTGAAAAATTTCCTAGTTGGCTCGCATCAGGAAATCAACAATTAGAATCATTTGACCAATGGGCATATAAGCGTAAATTACCGATTAACTTAACCCTTTGGACAAATCAATTTACAGAAAGTTTATCTTCTCAATTGCAAGATATTACAGGAGACATTATTAGTTTTATTGTTAATACATTAGGTAGGATTTTTGATATTTTAATCACCATAATTATCACTTTTTACCTAATGTTACATGGCGATCGCTTATGGGATGGGATATTTAATTGGTTGCCTAATCACCTAGAGATTCATGTACGCAAATCATTAAGACAAAACTTTCAAAATTATTTTATTGGTCAGGCAACATTAGCTTGTTTAATGGGCGTAGCTATGACCATCGGTTTATTATTTCTAGGAACTCCTTTTGGTTTATTATTTGGCATAGGAATTGGTTTAATGACTTTAATTCCTTTTGGTACAGCTTTAGGTGTAACTCTCGTAAGTTTATTAATAACTTTAGAAGATTTTTGGCTAGGTATAAAGGTTTTAATAGTGATAGTTTTAATAGAGCAAGCAATTGAAAACTTTGTTGCTCCTAGAATATTAGGAGGCTTTACTGGTCTTAATCCTGTCTGGATTTTAGTCAGTTTATTAGTAGGGGCACAAGTATGGGGAATTTTGGGTTTATTAATTGCTCTCCCCATAGCAGGTTTTGTCAAAAATACTGTTAATTACCTCCGCTACTATTCAGAATTTGGCGTCGCTGAATCAAGGTATGAAAATAAAAACTGAAGAATCTCAAATTTCATGGTGTAAAAAGAGTTTTCTATTTTGCTCTGTATACCTTAACTTTTCTTCCAGAGTCTGCCAATCTTCTTGTTCAATTTGTTGAATAAACTGGTCAATTTGTTCACGAAAAGAATAGAGCGATCGTAACACCTCTCCACTATTATATTTGGCCATCATTAGTCCTAATTCAGGATTACCTCCTCCCACCCTGCTAGTGTCACGGAAGCCAGAACTAGCCAAATCTTGTGTTAACTTGAAAACTGTAGGATTAGCCTCGCTCATACAAGCAAGAATCAAACTAGCACTGGCCATAACAGGCAAATGAGAAATCAAAGCAACAGCTCTATCGTGTTCATAAGGGTCACAAAAGTAAACTTTGCTCTTGAGCATCCTTGCTATTGCCTCAACTTTCTCTATAGACTCTAGGGGAGTATTTTCAGTCGGAGTTAGAACATAAGGTCTATTTTGAAATAAACCCAACTGAGCCACTTCAATACCATTTTCTGCTTTGCCAGCCATGGGGTGTCCACCTACAAAATTAGGCCAAATGTCGGAAACAGCTTCCACAATAGGAGCCTTAACCGAGCCGACATCGGTTAAAATTGTAGTGGGAGAAAGAATTGGAATCAGCTCTTCTAAAGTAGGAATAATAACAGCTATGGGAGTACAAATAAATATTACATCAGCAATAGATAGTAAAGATAGATCCAAACTGGCCTCATCAACAGCCCCAAGAGCGAGTGCCTTTTGACAACTTTGTTCTCGACGAGATACCCCAAGAACATGATAACCTAGGGTTCTTAAATCCAATCCAATTGAGCCACCGATTAAACCTAATCCGACAATACCTATATTAATCATAATTAAATGGGGATTATACCAGGGTGCGCCCTAATGATAATCGAAGAACTTCAAAAAAAATATGCCGCTGGTGAAAGAGACTTTACTGACTTCAATCTTTTTGAGGCCAATCTTAGTGGTATTAATCTCAGTGGTGCAAATCTTAGCGGAGTCAATCTCAGCGTTGCCAACCTCAATGGGGCAAATTTAGCTGATGCTAATCTCAGTAAAGCTAAACTTAATATTACTAAACTTAATGGCGCTCATCTTAGTGGCACTAACTTAAATGATGCCGATCTTAATGTAGCTAATCTAGTTTTAGTTAATCTAAAAAAAGCTCAATTAGTTGCTGCTAAATTGATTAGAGCAGAGCTGATTAGGGCAGAATTAAGTGAGGCTAATCTCTCTTTTGCCGACTTAAGTGGAGCAAGTCTGATAGAAGCTACCCTCAGAAAAACGAATCTTAGTGGTGCCAACTTAAAGGGAGCTAACCTACGCTTTGCTTCTCTAACAGGAGCTAATTTAATAGAAACTAACTTGCAAGGAGTAGATCTTAGTGGTGCTGATCTTAGTGGTGCTGACCTTAGTGGTGCTGAACTCAGACAAACTAATTTGACTGGTGCTAACTTGAATGGAGCTGATTTAAGTGGGGCTAATTTACGTTGGGCTAGTCTGATTGGGGTTAACCTAAAGTGCGCTAATCTTAGTGATGCCAAGCTTAGTGGTGCTGACCTAAGTAGAGCTGACTTGTCCCAGGCTAATCTTTTAAATACTAGCTTAGTTCATGCTGATTTATCAAATGCTTGTTTAATTGAAGTAGATTGGATTGGAGCAGATTTAACAGGTGCAACTTTAACAGGTGCAAAAATTTATGGCGCTTCTCGCTTAGGAATTAAAACAGAAGCAGCAATCTGCGAGTGGTTTGATTTGAGTGCTAATGGAGATCGAAGTAAAGTCCATTATCTCAATGCTGAAAAAATAACAAGTTTCTTTCACGAGACTCTTCCTAAAGTGAAAATTATTGTTGATGCTCCCTTAGATAGCTCTAGTCATTATGCTCTAGCAGCAATATATTATCAAATTAGTAAGTATTTACCAGAGCTAAATCAACCACCTTCTATACAAATTAACTCTTGTCGAACAATAATCTCGTTTCAAATGAAAAGCGATAAGAAACTATTTGGTATTGCTTATGCTGCTATTATCGCTTTTAATGATGCTGCTAAGACTCAAGAGAAAATTAGCAATATGATGAAAATGCTTAACTCTCAAGATGTAAACTATTTAACTCCTAGAACGGCTAAAAAAATCCAGCAGCTAACTGCAGTTTTCAACCAATCTATTAAAAAAGTTAATCAAGTTAATAAAGACAAGGAATTACTGAGATTTTGCAACGGAATTAAGTTTTTTCAGACACCAACAAAAATAACTCTTGTTAATTCAAGCAATCAAAATTTTAATGTTTATAATCATCCTACATTTGGTAAGCAAATAGTTAATAAAGTTAGTAAAAATAATGAAGTAGAAACTATCATTCAAGTACCTCAAGCAGAGTCATGTTCCATAAATACAATCATGGATTTCCTTGATGGTTTTCATGACTTTAAATAGTAGTTTACTAATGCAAAATTATTCTTGATAATTATTATCTCAAATATCAAAGTTTTATTCTTAAGAGGGATTTGTTATACTTTCATTAATGCCACCGATAACAGAATAAAATATTTGTTACATTAGCACAATAGATATAGCGCTGTGCGCAGGCAACAGGCAACAGGCAACAGGCAACAGGGGGAATAAATTGCTGATAATATAAGACTTTTAGCTATTTAGCCCCTCCTGCAATTTGTAAATATACCAGCGCTCATTGCTATATCTCCGATAATCAAAAATAAAATCAATCCCATACGTATAAATCATCAATTATTTCCCCTCCTGGGAGGGGTTAGGGGTGGGTTCCCTACTCCCTACTCCCTATTTTATGGAGAGGTCTAATAGAAAACTTGTATAGAATACAATGGCTCTAGATTAACTACAAACTTTTTCATAGAAAACCCTGTTTTCTAACAGAGATTTATAATTTTTCCCTATTCCCTAAAATCTTGAATTTTGTACTTCACCTAATTGCAAAAAACTATAACATGATAGAGTAAAAAAACTAGACTCCAAATTGATATTAAAAGTCAAAGCAAGATAAATACAGTAAATTACAAGTATATAAAGTATAAAAATTAACAATAAAAATTTTGTGGTCGGACATCTTGCCCGCCACTGGTGTACCTCACTTAGATGAAATCTTTTGTATCTTTATGATTAATGTAGCAGTGTTAATTTAAATTTTGCATAAAATATTTTGGAATTAGGAAAAAGACTGTTCGATTTATTTTCTATTCCTAGATTTTTTACAAATGATTTAAGACTACTATATCCAGAAAATTAATATTGACTTCAAGTTTAACAGTTAACTTGATTAGATTACCTACTTTTGTTTTGTACAAATAACTAATTTAGATAAAAAAATTATATTAAAATTCAGTAGAAAAATATATTTATTCAACTTGACTTAATCAACAACAGATGCCAGAAGAAATATTCAGAAGATTTGAATTAGTCAAAAGATATGCACAAGGGGAAAGAAATTTTACTGCTATCAACCTGACAGAAGTTAACCTCAGTAAGATGAACTTAAGTCAAAGTAATTTCAGTAATGCTACTCTATTTGTCTCTAATCTTAGTGGTGCTAATCTTAGTGAATCAAACTTTAGTAAAGCTAATCTTAATGTAGCTCGCCTTAGCAATGCCAATCTCAACAGGGCAATATTGAACCAAGCCACTTTAAATGTGGCCAATCTAGTCCGAACTAATCTTAGGGAAGCTACATTAGTTAGAGCTACATTAGTTAGAGGAGAATTAGTTAGAGTAGACATGACTCTAGCTAATCTCAACAGAGCAAATCTCAGTGGTGCTGATATGAGAGAAGCTATCCTGACAGAAGCAAACTTAAAGCAAGCTAACCTTAGCAGTGTAAATCTTCGAGTTGCCACAGTAAAAGAAACTAATCTAGAACAAGCTATCCTCCATAGTGCTGATCTAACAAAAGCAGATTTACAAGGAGCTGATTTTACCAATGCTGAATTAAGACAGGCTAATCTAAGTATGGCTAATCTCAGGAATGCCAAGTTCAATGGAGCTAATCTTAGATGGGCTATTCTTAATGGAGCTGACTTAACTAATGCTAACCTGACTAATGTTAAGTTGAGTGGGGCAAATCTTCGTAAAGCAAATTTAACTAATACAAAATTAACTAATGCTAGTTTAGTTCATGCTGATTTAACTGAAGCCAATTTAATGAGAACTGATTTAGTGGGAGTAGATTTATCAGGGGCAATTTTGACTGGAGCAAAACTTTATGAAGTTCCCAGATTAAATATTAAAGCTGATGAAATTGTTTGTGAATGGATTGATACTAGTCCCAAAGGAGATCATAGCCAAGTTTATTATTTTAAATCATCAGCAGAATCTAAGAAATTTTTTAGCCAACAATCTCCAACAGTTCAAATTATTGTTGATTCACCTTTAGACCTAAAAGCTAATGTAGCTCTTGCTACAACCTACTATCATTTGGGTAAGGATTATAATTTTGTTACTCGTCCTCCCAATATTGAAGTTAGTTACCAAAAAACTATTTTGAATTTTAGAGTAGATAGTGATGAACTGTTATTTCTGCTTGCATTTATTGTGATTTTTCCTTTTGCTGATGCTAGAAAAGCTCAAGTTAATGTGATAGAAATTGTCGAAAATATTCCTTTACAAAAAATGAATACCAAAATATTAGAATTGGAAATAAAAATGGAACAGCTTGTCAAAAAAAATCAACGAATCCAAACAATCATTGAGTCTGTTAGGGACAAAATTGCTTTTTTTTCAAGCCCTACTCAATTAATTTTAAATAATTCAAGTGGTCAGAGTTTAGTATTAAGTAGTAATCCAGGATTTGGTAAAAAAAACTGTCAAAATATAACAGAGCAAACCTTTTCTTTGCCTCCTAAAAATAAGGTAATTGATTTTATCAACAGCTTTTATTATTTGGGTCAAAGTTTGTGATCGAAGTAGAAGTCCATAGATCCCTGCGTAATTTCCTGCGATCGCAAAATGAACCTCAATGGCCTCATAATTTGACGATGGCACGTTTAGTAGCGAGGGCCTTGCGACTGGGGCGTAGTGCTTTGATTCAAACGGGGTGTCCGCCAGGTAGTCATAATCAACAATATCAGTTAAGCTACCTAGTACCAATTTTAATGTGGCCTCAAAAAACAATATTAGTCGCTCCTCGGCCAGTACAGGAACATTTACTTAGGGTAGAAATTCCTAAGTTGCTTGGAAATAATTCATACAGTAGCTCATCACTGCCCAATAAGCCAATCCAAACCTATCCACAACCAGATTCTGACTTTAATGGACTACTACTAATAACTCCTGAAGCTTGGTTAATTAACCAATGGCCAGATGGGCAGTTTTCTCAAGGTATTCCCACAATTATAGATTGGGCAGACGAGCTAGAAACTTGGATTCAAAATTATTTAACTAGCAGTTTTTTATCTGCTGACTGGAATCAACTGATGCAAGTTTACTCCGATCAAGCTGACTTTATTCGTGAAGCTAGGATAAATTTAACACGATCGCTCTTCCAACATCCAGCAAACCCCTACAGTTGCTACTTAATTGAACAAGATGAGGAGCAGATTTTACAAAATCTAATAGAACATTTGTCATTAACTTCAAGAAACAAGGAATTACATCGTAATCATTTGAATAATGATTTTTGGTTGAAGTGGCAAAGCGATGGACAATTAAGGTGGGCAGAAATTCATCGCCAGAGAGGATCGTTTTCTTTATACTGCACTCCTTGTGATTTATCTGAAGCTCTTAATAATATATGGACTCAACAACCTGTAGTAATTATTGGAGGAGCATTAGACCTAGAGGCCAAAGCTTCTACCTATAGAAAGATGATGGGGTTAGAGGACTTGACCTGCGTTAAATTTTCCCCTGATCGTCGCAATGAGATGATTCAATTATATCTGCCCAATGGTTTGCCGATGCCAAATACACCTAAATTTCAGGAAGCATTAATTCAAGAAATAAGGACTTTATTGTATATCAGTTCTAATGCTGTTGATGGATTAATAGTGATCGTCATCGGAGATGTACCACTTAAAGCTCAAGTGGGCGCTGTTTTGGCCTCTGAATTTGGTTCCCGAGTTCAAGTGGAAACTACTTCTCCTGGAGTACAAGGCATTTTGATTACTGGTTGGGAATTTTGGCAAAAGCATCAAAGGGAATTAAAAGCACCTAAATTATTGATAATTGCCACTTTACCCCTTCCATCTTTGGAAAATCCCTTAGTATCTGGACGAGTAAATTTTTATAAGCAACGGGGTTTAGATTGGTTTAGATTATACCTTTTACCAAAGGCATTACAGGAATTGCAAAGTGCTATTGCCTCTATCAGAGAATCTCAAGGTGTTGTTGCTTTGCTTGATAGTCGTGTAATTCGTCGTAGTTATGGCAAGCAATTTTTAGTAGCTCTTAGTCCTTTTGCCAAGATTGATTACTTAGATACTACATGGTTAACTTAACGAAGTCAGAAGTCATAAGTTAGAAGTTAGATGAATTTTGACACTAAATTCAGCTTATTTGTTGTACTTTATAAATCTTGATAATAGTCCTCAAAACTTTGATTAATTAAAATTTTACATTTATTTAGCCAACTCTAATTCAGAGAGTTTTTTTGTACTCAAAAAATTACAATCTAGTTTCACGCCTCAAATAGAAAAACTATAGATACTGTTTTTGGTATCTTTGGATCAAGATGCAATTATAACATTAGTTCTCTGCCAATATTCTGAATAGTAGCTAAATTAACCAATTGATTAAGAACTAATTCTTAAAGTTAACTTTTTTGATCCTTTCTTAAATAGATTTAACAAAAAAAGTTTATTCCTGTCAAGCCTCACTGTTATGATCTAAATTAAAATCACTTAAATAACTATTGAAATAATTATGGGTGAAGCAAAGCGTCGTAAAGAATCACTAGGAGAACAGTATGGCCAAGAAGCACGGTTTATTTCTTGGTTGCCAATTACTAAAAGTCAAAGTGAGAAATTTATCCAGTTGACTTCAACTGGTGCATGGATTGGTATTGGATTTCTGATTGTTGGCTGGTTAACAGTTAGATTTATTGGTCCTGCTTTTGGATGGTGGCAAATTCAATAATTCCTTATCTATGAAGTTAAGATAACAGTTAGAAAAATTTAATAGCTAATAGTTAATTTTTAATTAGCAAGCATTAATAAGAGTATTCTCAGAGTCAAATATTCTAAAATATTTATTTGATCAGATTAATGAGTATTTATTTAGCATCAAGATTAAATCAATTTAAACCTGATACAAATTTTTGACATTTTTAAAATACTAGATAAAATCTGTTCTAAAAAATTTGAAATTATGAATAATTTTTGTGACAGTTTGATTTTTGATAAATTTATATTTGATAAATTTATAGATGTCAAAAACAACTTATTAAAATCAATATTCAAGATAATTTGGCAGTATAAAAACTCTATTATGTAGAATTTTAATTGACTCTAGGAAAATTCAATTATCACAATCAATAAAATCAATAAGCAAATACATTTTATTGTTGTGAATCCTGATTCAATTTTCAGTATTTTGTCTATAAATAGTTTTCAATATAAATACAATCTAATATCTATAAAAAATCAACAACTCACCTCTAGAAAAGTTTAGATTGAATTGTGTTCCCATTCAAAACTCTTGCTTACAGCTACTTTAATCCACCTGGATACTATTTAACTTATAACCATGATTAATTATTTGTATAATTTTCTGGTTTCAATTCCTCAAATCTCTAATTTTGGAACCTAAATTTAGTGTTTGAGTCTTTGAAAGTAAAGACATAAGGCATAGGTGGATGTTGCTCTTGATACCTTGCTCAAAAATCCTACTTAGTTAACCTAATCAAGTATCTAGTCATTAAAGACTACTCGAGAGATTTGCTAAAAAAATTATTAGGGATATACTTAATGTTCAAAAGCTAAACACCAAATTTTTATGAGACCTTAACAAAGTCTAAAATTTAGGGGTGTGGTGATAGGAGGATAACAG
This sequence comes from Okeania hirsuta, assembly GCF_003838195.1. Taxonomy (GTDB): domain Bacteria; phylum Cyanobacteriota; class Cyanobacteriia; order Cyanobacteriales; family Microcoleaceae; genus Okeania; species Okeania hirsuta. Next base: position 13,693 of record NZ_RCBY01000127.1, on the reverse strand, counting down.
TGTTTCTGAGACTTGCAGAACAACATCGTCAATTTGTACAAGACCTAGTAATGAACTTGCAAGCTCTGGCAATTGTGCTGGAGAATAGAGGATATTTGGCATCTTGTTATACCTGCGGAGGTAAAATGAATAGTGCCTCATTTATGGTCAGCTTGGGAGAGAATCATCTGATTCGCTTTCTAGTATCAGATTATGGTATTACTTGGACAGAGATGCGAGATGATCGTGAACTAATGAAATTAGAAGGAGCTGAAGCAATTAGTCAGTTACAAGAGCTAGCTAATTTACTGAAAAATCAGATTCAGCCTTGTCCAAACTCTACTCAACTTCCCCAGGAAGACTTAAGTCTGAACCAGGTTATCTAATTTATCATAAATGTTGAAAGATCTCGAGCCGTTATCATCTTTGATTTAATGGGTGATGGGTGAGATGAATTTCAACCAGAAAAATAATTGAGCAATAGGCGCGCACATTTTTGGTGTTATAATCTGACCAATACCCGTGGGGCAAACGGTTGAATAAAAGCGCACCGCCTGCCCTGAGGTTTCCGAGGGCGTAAAGACGGAGCAAGAAAGCTTGTGGATATGGTCTGACGGGTGTGCAACTCGACTGGTTTGATTTGTTATCTAGTTAAGAATCTGTGTTAGTTTAGCTTTGCGTCAGCACTCGCAAGCATCTCCCGTTATAATCTTTGATTTAACGGTGAGAGTATCAATAATTTCCTTCGTTAAACCTTGTGGGTATGACGCTGAGTTTAATCTAAATTACAAATATTAAATAAAGCATTAATCCCCCCTTATAGAGCTATCCCTTATACGGAATTCCTGAAAACCTTGTGGGAAGTATGGGGAGGTTGGGGAGTAAGAATCTTGTCTAGAGTTCTCAAAAAAATGTATTTTTCAACCCACTTTTTTTTGGAAAAGCCTCTCAAATACTAATACATAACTTGTCTATTTTGTCAAATTTTCTGTTAATAAAATTAATAAAAGATATTGGTGATGGATAGCTGTTCAAGGGAGGAACAGCTAATCTTGTCTGCTTGTGGAGACGTAAGATATTAATTATCCACCAAAGGAAGAAACTTCAAATTCAGTTTTTAATCTCCCATTATAATCTATGATTTAATGGGGAAGTATAATGGAAACAAATTTAGTATTTCAGATAAATCTCTCTTCAATTCCATCAAGTCTGAGTAGATCGGGAAAATTGTTCTGAAATTTGTATAAAAATTAGCAACTTACCGAATAATTAAGGTTTAAACCCACATTCCGCACCACAAAATGTATTATATAAGAAGGAGTCAGGAGGACTGAGTCAGGAGTCAGAATTTAGGAGAAAATCATAGCTGCTGTGATTGAGTAAACAATCAAGCAAGTATTTATGCTTAATTGTTTACTCGGAATTTGATCAACGAAAAAAGTAGTTGAGATGATTTGCATAGTATAAATACTTACCAAACTACGGATTTATATACTACTTTTAATATTACAAATTGAAGCGCGGAATGTAGGTTTAAAGCCTCTCCTTTAAAGGAGAAAAAAGCGGTTGAGGGATGGCGAGGTCCCCTCGCCATATCCAATCAACCAAGACAGCGGTCGATCTTCGGAGCTTCCCGTAGGGTGGGATGGCAAGGTCTCCTCGCTGGCCAACCATCGACCAAGAGAAGAAAAAATTTTCACGCTCCGCGTCAATCCTCTTCTTTTCAAGGAGATATAATTATAGCGCTGCGCGCAGGCAACAGCTCATCTGGCAACAGCTCATCTGGGGGAATAAAAATCTGTTTGCGCAAGCATTCCGTAGGAATCATATAAGACTTTTAGCTATTGGACAATTCCTGCAATTTGTAAATATGCCAGCGCACATTGCTATATTAATTGCTAATTATTAATTGTTGAAAATATCTGTAATTCAGAGAGGAAAAGCTACTTAAGTTGTATTTCGCTAAATCTAGCTTGAACAGATGTTAATCTAGAAATAGATAAATCACAAATTTAACATTAGCCAGACAAAAGCTACTACTAAATTAGACAAGTCTGGTGGTAATAGAGGAGAGTTGATTGCAAACTATGAGTCTTCTAGAGTCTCAATGGCAACATTTTTTCGTAGACACTAATAATGTACGGCTACATTATGTTACTCAAGGCGAAGGAGAGTTAGTTATACTCCTTCATGGGTTCCCTGAATTTTGGTATTCTTGGCGCTATCAAATGCCTGCATTGGCCCGTCATTTCAAGGTTGTAGTTCCAGATTTACGGGGATATAATGATTCAGACAAACCAGATAATGGCTATGACCTAGATACTTTAGCTGCTGATATTCGGGGACTAATTGAACGTTTGGGTTATGTTAAAGCACATATTGTTGGCCATGATTGGGGAGGGGCGATCGCCTGGCATCTAGCTGAAAAATTTCCTCAATACTTGAACCGTCTAGCAATCTTGAATGCAGCTCATCCACAAAAACTGATTCAAGAACTGGCAGGAAATGTAGATCAAATACGCAGAAGTTGGTATATATTCGCTTTTCAAGTTCCTGGTATTCCAGAATGGCTGATTCAGCAAAATTTAAGAGAGTTTATTAAAGGGGTTTTTCAAGGACAAGCTATTCGCAAAAGTGTCTTTACTACTGAAATTACTCAAATTTATCAGGCAGCTCTGGAAAAACCAGGAGCGCTAGTATCCGCAATTAATCACTATCGTCAATTTCTTTTACCTCAAAACTGGCTAAAGAGCTTTAATCCTAAGCCATCATTAATTACAGCACCAACTTTAATTTTATGGGGAAAAGAAGATTCTTTTTTAAGTCAAAAACTTACAGAAGGTTTAGATAAACTAATAGCAGCTCCCTTTTGGTTAAAAGTTATCCCTGAATGTGGCCACTGGATTCAGCAGGAAGTACCTCATACAGTGAATAGAGAGTTGCTTGATTTTTTAAGGAAGAAATAATTTATAGCAGGGAACAGGGAATAGGGAACAGTAGAAAAAATATTTCCCTGTCTAAAGTTGTCTATGTCCGCCTTTTATCTGTCTATTGCAACTATTGACAAATTTAGTTAAATGTCGCTATAAATATCAAAAATAGGGCGGTAGGGCATTCCGTCCTTAAAGCTCGTGGAGTCCGACGGGATACCGGGACTACGAAACGAGAAGCTCACACTATAGCATCAGCTTAGTGTGGGAGATGTCACCAAAAAGCAAAAAAATCATAGTTGCATAATTTGTAGATTTATCATAATAAAATAACTGCAACTATGAAATATTTACTCTTCTGCTAATAAAATTTACTCTTCTTCCAAAACTTCTATTTCACCTTCTTCCTCTTCCATATCATCAGGTCGTGCCACAGAATTAGCAGAAACCAAAGCACCATGATTTAACTTTTCCCGAACTTGCTGTTCAACTTTTTTGGCAAAATCAGGATTTTCTTCCATATAAGCGATCGCCTTTTCTCTACCCTGAGCAAAATTACTTCCTCCGTAGCTATACCAAGCACCTTTACGCTTAATTACATCTGTCTCTTCAGCTAGGTCAATAATACAACCGAAACTAGAAATTCCTTTACCAAAAATAATATCAAATTCAGCAATACGGAATGGAGGGGCAACCTTATTTTTAGCAACTTTTACCTTAACATGAATACCATATTCCTCTGAAGATTTTTTCAGAGTTTGTGTACGACGAATATCAAGTCTTACCGAAGAATAAAACTTAAGAGCATTACCACCAGTAGTAGTTTCTGGATTACCATACACAACACCGATTTTTTGTCGAAGTTGGTTGAGAAAGACAACTGTACAACCAGACTTACCAATATTACCTGTAATTTTTCGTAACGCTTGACTCATTAAACGAGCTTGAAGACCCATGTGAGAATCTCCCATGTCCCCCTCAATTTCAGCTCTAGGAACTAATGCTGCTACCGAGTCAACAACCACAATATCAACAGCTACAGATCGAACCAGGTGATCCACTACCTCCAAACCCATCTCCCCAGTATCAGGTTGGGAGACAAGTAAATTTTCGATATCGACCCCTAATGCAGCAGCATAAGTGGGGTCAAGAGCGTGTTCCGCATCTACAAAAGCTGCAATACCTCCTGTTTTCTGAATTTCGGCGATCGCGTGTAAAGCAAGGGTAGTTTTCCCCGAACTTTCTGGGCCATAAATTTCAATAACTCTGCCCTTGGGTAAGCCACCTCCCAATGCTAAGTCTAAAGTCAATGCCCCACTAGGAATTGTTTCCACCTTCATGCGGGTAGCATCTCCCAAACGGACAATTGACCCTTTACCAAAACTTTTTTCTATAGTTTTCAGGACTGAATCTAAAGCTTTTTGTTTTTCTTTGTTATCTGTAGCTGAAGCCATGTATTTTTTTCCCAACTTAACACTAGACATTGACATTCTCTGAGGCTAAACCCCTAGCTATAGCCTGAGATTTTGAAGAGACTTGGAGGTAGCTAACTGCTAGACCCACTACTCTACACTTTAGATTAGGAGAGCCAAAACCTTCCTATTTTCGATTTCACGAAAACTAAGCCGTGCGAAACATACCATACTCAGTCACCTTATTCTCTAGGATTAAGGCCACTGTCGATGGACACGGCCAAGGTTCTACTCTAAAAAATATCCGTGTCACAAAACCCATAGCTTTACTTAATTTTCTAGGTATATTTTATTTACCATAGTCTCCAGAGGCTGCTAGTAAACGAAAACCTCTACAGAATGGCTACCCAAGTTAATCAATGTAGTTTTGCATACTGCATAATAGTAGCATTTTTAATTTTCTATGATTAGATAATACATATAAATATTATTCAGATGCTTCTATTATAATTTTTATAACATTTTTACTTATATAAACAAGGATTATTTGTAGCAATAATAAAAAAAAATGTTGAAGCTTATTGGCTGTCTTGCTCTTTCTCAGCAATTATTTGTGCTATCTTATACTTAGTAATATAGTCAGGGTCAGTGTATAAATTATTACTCTAGACACTTAAGATAGTGTAAATCAATATTTCAGTTAGCTAATACATCTGAGTAAATTTTTAGTCATCAACATTATATAGATAATGGCAAAAAATATTCCTTTCGTTGACCTCAAGCTCCAACATCAACCACTAAAAACAGAACTAGAAAATTCCATCCAGGCAGTATTAGAGAGAGGAGACTTTATACTTGGTCAGGCAGTAGAAAAATTTGAGTATTCATTTGCAGAAGCTTGTGGAGTTAAAAATGCTATTGGAGTTGCTTGTGGAACGGATGCCATAACACTAGGACTTCAAGCTTGTGGTATTGGTGCGGGTGATGAAGTAATTTTACCTGCTAATACATTTATCGCCACATTAATTGGGGTACTTCATGCTGGTGCTATCCCCGTTCTAGTGGACTGTAATCTTGACAATGCCTTAATTGACTTAGAAGCAGCTCAAAAGGCCGTCACCTCCAAGACTAAGGTAATATTACCAGTACATCTTTACGGTCAAATGGTAGCTCCTAGTAAATTACAAGACTTTGCTCAAGCTAACAATTTGATTATATTTGAAGATGCAGCCCAAGCTCATTTGGCACAAACAGAAGGATATCGTGCTGGAAGCATAGGAACAGCTGCTGCATTTAGCTTTTATCCAAGTAAAAATTTAGGTTGCTTTGGTAATGGAGGAATGGTTATTACTAACGATTCGGTGGTGGCGGATAAAATGCGAATTCTCCGTAATTATGGCGCACCGTGTAAATATGTTCATGAGGAAGTAGGTACTAACAGTAGGTTAGACACCTTACAAGCTGCAGTACTAAATGTCAAGCTTCCTTATTTAGAGAGCTGGAATAGCGATCGTAACCAAGCAGCTCAAAAATATGATAGCCTTCTCAATCCAATGAAAGAAAAAGGTATTATTCCCATACAGAATTTGAGTGGGAGTGGGCATATTTATCACTTATATGTGATTCGAGTCACCGACAAATCTCCCATTAACCGGGATACCCTAAAAGAGAAATTAACAGCCGAAGGTATTTCTGTTGGTATACATTATCCTATACCCTGTCATCTCCAACCAGCCTATAAAAATTTAGGCTATAAACAAGGAGATTTTCCCAATAGTGAAATTCTCAGTCAACAGATTTTATCCCTACCTATGTATCCTGTCATTAGTGAAGAACAAATTAATCAAGTTGTTGAGACAATTAGTAAGAGCTGATTTGTAAACTTAGCTAAAACCCTTATGTCATCTAACTATCAGGGATTTAGGTATTATTGGGCTATAACTCCAAAAACCTTTGTATTGCAAGGAATTCAGCCTCTTAATATTTACTTGATAAATCAGCTCTAAAATAGTTAATTAATAACTGTTAATTTAATTGATTTTAAAATTCAGGGTCTTCTCAGAAAAATATCACCTAAAAACAATTAATTTTAGCTATAAAATTGAGGAAAAAGTAGAATAAATAATAAGATGAGAAGCATCTTTTTTTTGCTATCTCCAAATATTAATTATCCAAAAATTAAATTTAAAAAGTATTTCCTGACGGAATGCTCCGCAGGAGCAGCACTAACGCAAACAGCGAGTGATTTATACTGAAATCGAGAGAAATGTAATTAAAAAGGTGATTTAAACCCGACCTAATAGCTGAAAGCTAGTTAAACTTGTGAAGTTTTCTTTCAAAGATTCATATCTGTCTAAAACTTTAATATTTTGAATTAATATCAATAACACTAAAAAATATGCAAACTCGCCAAAAATTTCCCATTGCTATTGAACAGAACATACTCACAATAGCGATCGCTGCCTTAGTATTTCTAATGTATATTCCTCTAATCATCTATTGGTATGATGGCTGGCTAAATAAAAGTATAAGTATAGAACATGAATACTTTAGTCATGGAATAATAGGTCTACCTTTTGCTGGTTATATTGTTTGGAATAATCGTCATAAATGGCAAGAATTACCCAATATTTTTCACCCATTGGGAGGCATATTATTAGGACTTGCAGGAGCTTGGTATGTAAGTGGTATCCCAGACCTGATTAACTTATCTTTTCCATTAATACTAGCAGGAATTTGTCTTTGGTTTAAAGGAATTCCTGGATTAAAATTAATGGTTATGCCGCTAATTTTCGTTTTGCTTGCTAGTCCTAACCATATTCCTTATCTAATAGAACCTTATGCCTTGCCTCTACAAAAATTTATTGCTGCAGTAGCTGGCTTCATTTTAACACAATTAAATATGGATGTTACTGTAGAACAAATATATCTATATGTAGGGGGAAGAATTGTCGAAGTTGCACCTCATTGTGCAGGTTTAAAAATGTTATTCACCAGTCTCTATGTTTCACTAATGCTACTTTACTGGACTGGTGCTATAGCTAGTCGTGTTAAAACAATTTTTTTACTTTCTAGTGCAACAGTGGTTAGCGTCAGTGCAAATATTATCAGAAACACTATACTAACAATTTTTCATGGTACAGGTCAAGATGAAGCTTTTCATTGGCTGCATGATGGATGGGGTGGAGATATGTATTCTGCTTGTATGTTGGGTTTATTAGTTTTGATGATGAATTGGATAGACAGTCATTTGACAACATCAGTTGAACCTGCAAATCAATAAAGTTATTGATCGAGTCTAGCTTTGAGATTTATCTTAACTAAAATAAATGTCAAAAAATCAATAAAATTTTCTTTGATTTTATATTTTTCTTTATGGGTTTAATAGCCTACAGTCACCTTTACTGTCTACAATTGGTTAGGGTTTGTAGACAGGAAGTCCGTTGTTAAAGACTATCCCCATTTACTTCCTTCTTCTTCCTTCTCAACTTCTTCCTTATCAACTTCTTCAATATTTTTCTTTATGGGTTTAATAGCCTACATTCACCTTTACTGTCTACAATTGGTTAGGGTTTGTAGACAGGAAGTCCGTTGTTAAAGACTATCCCCATTTACTTCCTTCTTTTTCCTTCTCAACTTCTTCCTTCTTCAATATGGTTTATAGTTTAAAAAATCTCCAAAAGTATCAATTTCCACAAATAGTATTACTGGTATTTCTTTTAATCATTTTAGTAGTAGGTACTTTACCAGGTTATGTAGCAGGAAAATGGTCATGGGAAAATACCGCTAAAATTACTAATCTTAAAAGCTTAAAACAAATAAGAAAAGATGGATTAACTATTCCTGATTTGACAACAACATCTCATCAAGAAATAACAATTGCCGATCATAAGTGGTTGCTTCAAAAAATTGACTATGAAAATAAATCTGTCACTTTGTTACTTTTAACTCAAAATGGACAAAAAGACCAGCCTCAAGTAGAATGGATGGATATAAATGGGTATTATCGTTGGAAGACTGATTCGTACAAGCGAGTTAGTTTTACCTCACAGACACCTGATGGAGATAGCATTACAGACTCAGGAAAACAAAATAAATCAGATATAGAAGCTAGATTTTTTAGGAGTTGGACAAATAAACAAACCTATGCAGTTATGCAATGGTACGCCTGGCCTGGAGGTGGTAGTCCAAAACCTGGTGATTGGTTTTGGACCGATAGACTAGCTATGGTATCTCGGAATCGCGTGCCTTGGGTAGCAGTAAATATTTTATTTCCAATTGAACCTTTAGGAGATATTGACCCCTATTTGCCACAACTAACATCTATTGGACAAAAAATTCAAGCATCATTATTAACAAAAGAAGCATTCAAATAATCTGCCAATAGATAGTTAGTGATCGAGATTTCATCAGATAGTAATATAGCCAAAAATTTGGCGTTGATAATTGGTAAGATAATTTTCTACTAGGGGTGATACCCATCACTTAATTTGGTAAAATATTTTAGAGGTATCAGAAACAGACTACTCTTAAAGTTTCATCTCTTGATTTACCAACGCCAAAAATTTAACCACCCGACTAGGAAAACTTAATCAGATTAAGCTACTTTAAACCCTATGATTAACCGCCATTATCAAAAGTTAATTTCTTTATTTTTAGGCAGTTTCTACTCTAGTGCAGTAACTATTTCCTTAGCAACTCTAGTTTTTCCCAAAAGAGCTTATGGACAAATCCAATTACCAAATAACTCTCAGCAAAATATTTCACAGCTTAAAGCACCATCCATAGGTTCCCCCCCCTTAAATCCGAATTTTGACTCAGACCCAGATTTACGATTAAAACGTTACTTACTGGGACCAGGAGACCAACTGTCGATTCAAGTTCAGAGATTTCCAGACCTGAATGTAGCGACAACTATTGGTCCGGAAGGTACTATTCAAATACCTTTAGTAGGAACAGTGCTGTTGCAAGATTTGACAATATTAGAAGCAATAGCAAAAATCACCTCTGAATTAAATCAATTTATTATTAATCCAGAAGTATCCATATCCTTAGTTGTTCAACGTCCTGTCCGAGTCACGATCGCCGGAGAAATCACTAGACCAGGCTATTATCCAGTAGGAGGAAATTATCAAATTTCAGATGCTTTAAATGCAGCAGGTGGTACCACTTTTACGGCAGACCTGCGAAATGTAGAAGTGCGTAGAACTTTAGCTGATGGATCTGTAGTTGCTCAGGGAGTTGATATTTTAACCCCATTACAGATGGGTGGTTCACCTCCCGATCTGCGTCTAGAAGATGGAGATGTAGTGATTGTACCTTATCAGACTTCTATTACAGCCCAAGATAGCGATCGAGAATTACTAACTAACTATAGCCAAGCAGGTCCATTAGCTACTGGTATTGTGACTGTGAATGGGGAAGTAGAAAGACCTGGTTATTATCAGGCAAATCAAGTATCTTCTGCTTTACTCGCTGCTGGTGGTGCATCTCTAACTGCTGATCTACGAAGCATTTTAGTACGTAGGAAATTAAGTGATGGTAGTGTCGTTGAAGAAACAATAGACTTATATACTCCTTTGCAAAATTCTACGGAGTTGCCTAATATTCTTCTCAAGGATGGGGATGCTGTAATTGTACCTACATTAAAACCAGGCTCGGATTTTGGTTATGATCGCGATCTAGTGGGGAAATCGACTTTGAGCCAACAGCAGATTACTATTCGTATTTTTAGTAATCCTAACGATGCCCTTGCTACTACTAATCTTCCGAACGGTAGTAGATTAATAGATATTCTCAATGGTATAGAATTAGATTCAGCCAATTTGGAAGAAATTAATTTGATTCGATTTGATCGGGAAACAAGAAAAATAGTTAGACGTGAACTTAATGGTAAAGAAGCAATATTTGGCGATAGTTCTCAAAATATTTTACTTCAGAATGAGGATATAATTGTTATTGATAGAACATGGATAGGTAATATTACCAATTTATTTGAGAAGTATACACTTCCGATCAGAAGTTCCCTGGAATTTCTCCTGTTTTTCCGGGCTTTGGAACAAGATACTTCTAATGTGTTCTTCGGTGGAGGTAATGGTAATAATGGGAATAGAAACAGGAATAATAATTAATCATAATCAATAATTGATGAGAATTAGGCAGAGGAAAACAATAGAATAACTAGCTAATATCGAATAAAATGTTAAACAGAACCAAGACTAAAAAAATCATTTCTAAATATATTAATAAATACTAGATTATGGCTATACCAATTATTAAACGCTATTTGATGGCTTTAGGACTATACAAGTGGGTAGGAGTAGCAACTTTCACTGTAGCAGTAGGTGTTTCAGGAATAATTGCTTTGCAGCCAAATCCAGAAACAAAAAGTACAATTCTAGGTACATTGAGGAAAATTAGTCCTGTTTTACTATTTTCTGAGACTGCTGCTCAAATCCAACAAAACGCTCAAGCAGTTACTCCAGAAATACTACTGAATGATGAAGTTAGACAGGCAGTAGCAGAAAAAGTATTGGTAGATCCAAGGAAACTCAAAGGAGCAACATTTGTTTTACAAGAAGAGATCTTCTATTTATCTTATGAAGATACAGATAAAGAAAAAGCTGTAGAAATAGTAGATGCTCTTATGGAACAAATAGTGGAGCAAAGCCGAAAAATTAATACTACATCTCAAAGAGCAATTATTGATGAAGTCAGAAAACGTTTACCCGCAGCAGTTGAAGAATTGAGAAAAGCTCAACAACAGCAACAGAAATTTGAGAGAGAAGAGGAAGCATTACTGATTACAGCAAGGGCAGTAGCTTTACCAGGGGCGATCGCAGGTAGCCGACAACAACAAACTCAGATTAAACTTGAGTTAGATGGGGTAGAAGCTCAGATTAAGAGTTTAGAAGAGCAGTTAGGGTTAACTGCAGATCAAGCTTATGTAGCACGGGCACTCGCTGCTGATCCAATTATAGCAAATCTCCGAGTGCAGTTGTATCAAGTAGAAAATCAGTTAGATAAGTTATTATTAGATTTTACAGAAGAATATCCACCTGTAGTTGAGTTGCGTAGGCAAAAACAAGTTGCAGAACAACAACTACAGCAACGTGCGGCAGAAGTTTTAGGGGGTAATGGCATAGCAGCACCATTGAGAAAGGTAGAGCAAATTCGAGTAGATGCTTCTTTAGACCCCACAAGACAACAGTTAGCAGAAGCCTTAATAGCTCTGAAAACTCAGCAGGAGCAACTACAAAGACAACTAGAAACAACAATTCAAACTGAGCAAGAATTGCTAGCTGAGTATGCGACTATTCCGAATAAGCAATTAAAATTAACTCAGTTGCAAGAAGAAGTTGCCATCAAAAAGTCTCGTTTGGATAAGATGCGAGCAACTTTAGAAGATGCTGAAGCCGCTGAGGCAGAGATAATTAGCAGTCTAGCTATTGCTGAGAAAGCTGCTGTTTTCAAGGAGGGTGAACCAGGAGGAGAAAAAAGTATGCCTTTGATGTTGGCAATAGGGGGACTAGCAGGCATAGTTGTTGGTGGAGGCTTAATTTTTGTTTTGGGAATGCTTTCTGGCAAGTTCTATTCTTGGGAAGAAATTCAAACAGCATTGAAGGAAAAAGATGTACCATTGTTGGGTTTGTTGCCAGATGTAATATTTTTTGACGATATGGATGCAGAGGAAATGCCTTTATTAGTTGAGCATAATTCTCCTTATCTTGAATCTTATGAAAAGTTACGGACAAAATTACAACGTCAAGGAACTAAACCTGTGAAAGTTGTGCTGTTGAGCAGTGGAGAAAAAGGGGAGGGTAAAACATTTTGTGCTTATAATTTAGCGATCGCTGCTGCACGAGCAGGTCGGCGGACACTTTTAATAGAGACAGACTTAAGAACTCCTTCAAAAGTTCAATCTCTTAAAATTGTTCCCGAACCACAAAGAACTTTTGAACCGCTTCGTTATTACAGTGATATCAGTAATTGTATCAAACAAGTTCCAGAGGTAGAAAATTTCTATGTCATCCCTAGTCCCGGTCCTGTGAAACAAGCAGGAGGTATTATTGAATCAAGTGAGATGAAAAGGTTACTTTCAGATTCGCGACATCGTTTTGATTTTGTTATCCTTGACTCTCCTTGCATAAGTAAAAACAATGATGCTTTGATGTTAGAACCTTATACTGATGGCATGATTATTGTAACTAGGCCAAATTTCACTATGTCAGGTGTACTAACAGAGGTCATAGAACAGTTAACAGGTGATGATGAAGAAGAATCTGATAAATATATTCCTAAGCTTTTGGGGGTTGTGGTCAACGCTGCTGATATTCCAATGGAATATCCATTGGAACAATTTGATGATTTGGATATACCCGAACCACAGCTCGCTGACTCACGGAGAATATCTAGTCTGAACACTGGAGTGGGAACATTGACACAGGTTCGCGATCGATAACGACTTTATTTACTCTCTTTCCTGCGCTTCTTTCGCTATGAAGCGGCTTTGTTCCATGAAAGTGGCGATCGCAAGCCAACGCTGTTGTTGAAGTTAACTAGATTTCAACTTTGTAGCTCTTAGACTTACCTTTTTAAATCATACGGTTAAGCATGACACATTTTACTAATAAAATCATGTCCGCACTTTATCATTTGTGTAAAACCAAGGGTTAATATCTACAGGAAATTTACGTTTTTTCAAGCTTTTAAGCCTTCTTCCCTCTCTCCTAGATAACTAAAACCTTCCTCCTTCTTCCTTCTTCCTTACCTTCACGCTTACAATACCGATGCTACCGGATATGATATAAATCTAGTTCCATCAAGGTAAATATAGATTCCAAAAAGCCCTCTGTTTGTCGTCCTGGCATACTATAAATGGCGTTGTCAGAAAAGAAGATGATTGAGAGAATGACCAGCGTCTAGAGTTCAAGGAGAGATGTCATAGATGGTCATAGAGCATGTAAGCAAAATTATATCTGTGTCAAGTGTGGCCGTCAGTTGCTCACAGAATATCAACATAGAGGATACAGTGATGATCTCAAGCGCAACTGCTGGAAAATGTATGTTAATGGCATGGGTTTTCGTGCCATAGAGAGAATTACAGGAGTTTCACGCACAACGATTATGGATGGGGTTAAACTCGTGGGAACACTTCTACCAGATGCTTACGAGCGCAGAAACTATCCCAGAGGTAGGAGAATTGGAGCAACTGGAAACCTTTGTTGGAAAAAAAAATCAAATCTGGCAGAGGAGCTGCTGTAGAGCATTTTCCCACCGGGATTTTAGGTTGGGTAGTAGGTAGGGTTTGCGCTCATAAAGTCTGTTGGTGGGGGTAGGAGACAGGAGACAGGAGACAGGAGACAGGAGAAA
>NZ_RCBY01000126.1 GCF_003838195.1 Okeania hirsuta | reverse complement strand
GAAGAAGGAGACAGGAGACAGGAGACAGGAGACAGGAGGAAAATTACATGGGGATTCTCACCCCAAGTAATTTTGAACACCGTGTAGACGGTGGGGTATTAAACCCACAAAGAAAATGATCAAAATATTAAGTAATGTTGTCATCTTTGAATTTTTGCGTTAAGTTATATTACATAAGCTTGAAATAACACGAGGTTAATGGTCATGGAAAATCAAGATAAAAAAGTAGGCTTCACCGACTTTGCAGAAACTTGGAATGGTCGCCTAGCAATGTTAGGCTTTGTCATTGGTATTGCCACTGAATACTTCACAGGTCAAGGTATCCTTTCTCAACTTGGCTTAATGTAATTAATTGTTCCTTCTCATATAGCATTTGCCTGAATATCGTCATTGCAATAATAGGAAGTAATCTCAATAACTTAGGAGATTGCTTTCCTTGCCTAATTCTGGGTAAACCTTTCACTTTGTCCCAGTCACAACCATTTGGGTATAGTTATTATTCAGATTTTATCTCAATAACTTTTCTGTTGTATTTACCGAAAAAAATGACGAATCAAAATATTAAGTAATGTTGCCATATTTAAAATTTTACGTTAAGTTATATTACATAAGCTTGAAATCAAACGAGGTTAATGGTCATGGAAAATCAAGAGAAAAAAATGGGCTTCACCGATTTTGCAGAAGCTTGGAATGGTCGCCTGGCAATGTTAGGCTTTGTCATTGGTATTGCCACTGAATACTTCACAGGTCAAGGTATCCTTTCTCAACTTGGCTTAATGTAATTAATTGTTCCTTTTGAGAGCTGATTTATCAAGTAAATATTAAGAGGCTGAATTCCTGGCAATACAAGGGTTTTGGGAGTTATATCCAATAATACTTAAATCCCTGAGAGTTAGATTACATAAGGGTTTTAGCTAAGTTTAAAAATCAGCTCTCAATAACTTTTCTGTTGTACTTACCAACGTTTAACTACACTAATTAGAGGTTAATTATCATGGAAAATCAAGAGAAAAAAATAGGCTTCACCGATTTTGCAGAAGCTTGGAATGGTCGCCTGGCAATGTTAGGCTTTGTCATTGGTATTGCCACTGAATACTTCACAGGTCAAGGTATCCTTTCTCAACTTGGCTTAATGTAATTAATTGTTCCTTTTGAGAGCTGATTTATCAAGTAAATATTAAGAGGCTGAATTCCTGGCAATACAAGGGTTTTGGGAGTTATATCCAATAATACTTAAATCCCTGAGAGTTAGATTACATAAGGGTTTTAGCTAAGTTTAAAAATCAGCTCTCAATAACTTTTCTGTTGTACTTACCAACGTTTAACTATACTAATTAGAGGTTAATCATCATGGAAACTCAAGATCAAAAGCTAGGTTTTACCAAATTTGCAGAAACTTGGAATGGTCGCTTGGCAATGTTAGGCTTTATCATTGGTGTAGCTACTGAATACTTCACAGGTCAAAGTATTCTTTCTCAACTTGGTCTAATGTAGTTCAAGGCTACAAAACAATTAAAAATCACCAACAGTTTGTAGTTAACAAGGATATAAGATTATTAAGTATACTCTATAGTAGAGATGAGAGTATTCTTGGCTTTATTACTTATATCTTTTCTCTACATTACATTCGCTAAATTTGCAGGAGTTACTCGATAGAATTATAGAAGTTAAACAGTTTTGTTTTTCAGGGTAGTACTGTCAGAAAATTGATGTTCCAGTTTTCAGATACTAACTAACAAATTTTGACAAAGTTCAAGGGGTTGAAAACTTTCAACCCCTTTTTCAGTAGAAGTTTAAATCGAAGGAAGTTGATTAAATTTTTTTTGACTGAATCAACTATTACTTATTTATTCTTACTTCCTTTAGATATTTAACTCAATATACAATCGAAGTGTTTAACTCTTCTGAGGAATTAGAGGATGTTCGACTACTTTCAGGTAATTCAAGATCCTGAACAGGGTTACGAGCTTCTATTAAACTGATAGCTCGACTTACGCTTTCTGGTAAAATTACTACCAGGCCACCAGAAGAGGCACGATCTAAGGCTGTATTAATAGCCGTTGTCTCATCTAGAATTGATTCATAAGTAGCCTTTGACTCAGAATCTTTAGCTTGATTTAAAAACTGCTTCACACCTTGAGAAATTAGCTCCGCAGCACTTCCTCTAGGTCTTCCTCTAGTGTCGTCGTCTTCTTTGACAATAATTTCATCAAAGATATCTGCTGCTAGTTCACCCAGAGAAACAAAGTCTTCATCACGGCGATCGCCAGGCCCACCAACTACACCAATCCGTTTTCCTGGCCAATTTCTGACAAATCCACCCAATGCTTCATAGCTAGCAGGATTATGAGCATAGTCCACAAGAGCATGATAATCTCCCATATTAAACATATTCATCCGGCCTGGTGTTTGATCCACCGAAGCCACAAAGGTTGACAAACCTTCTCTAATATGCTCTATTTTCACCCCTTGAGCAAAAGCTGCCAAACAAGCTGCAAGGGCATTAGCAATCATAAATGGAGCTTTACCTGCCATTGTGATTGGCACATTAACTGCTTTTTCAATTCTTAAAGTCCAATCTCCTTTGATAATTGAAATATAACCATTCTCATAAACCGCTGCCAAACCACCAGCTTCTGTATGTTTAACTAAAAGTTGATTATTTGGTTCCATTGAAAAGTAAGCAACTTGAGCTTTGACTTTCTCTGCCATTGCAGCAACCAATGGATCGTCAGCATTCAAAATGGCATATCCTTTAGGCATTACTGACTCAGCAACTACACTTTTGAGTTGAGCTAGTTGTTCTACAGTATCTATATCCCCAATACCCAAGTGGTCGGCAGCTACATTTAATACCATTCCTACATCACAAGCTGAAAAACCCAAGCCTGAACGCAGAAGACCACCCCGTGCTGTTTCTAAGACTGCAACTTCTACAGTTGGGTCTGAGAGTATTAAATGGGCACTTTGAGGTCCAGTATTATCTCCTGATTCTGCTAGATATTCACCAAGATAAGTACCATCAGTGGTAGTATAGCCCACTACTTTTCCAGTCTGCTTCATTATGTGAGCTAGCAAGCGTGTAGTAGTTGTCTTACCATTGGTGCCAGTAATTGAAAATATTGGTATTCTGCCATTTTTAGACCCAGGGAATAGCATATCTATTACTGCTCCGGCCACATTTCTAGGTAGACCCCGACTAGGAGCGACGTGCATCCGGAAACCAGGGGCAGCATTAACTTCTACTATGACCCCTTCTACTTCTCGCAAAGGTTTAGAAATGTCTTCAGTAACTACATCTATACCTGCTATGTCTAGACCTATAATCTTCGCAGCTCTGGACAATAGCCAGACATTTTCTGGATGTATTTCATCAGTACGGTCTACTGCTATACCTCCAGTACTGAGGTTAGCTGTTGCCCTTAAAAAGCAAATTTCTCCTTTTTTTGGTATTGAATCAATGCTATATCCTTGTCTTTCAAGAATCCCAAGAGCAGCTTTATCCACGGTGATTCTGGTCAGAACGTTATCATGTCCATCTCCTCTTTGAGGATCTCTGTTAGTTTCTTCAATCAGTTTTGCCACCGTGGACTTACCATCTCCCATTACATGGGCAGGAACTCGTTCGGCCACAGCTACAACTCTACCATTTACTACCAATACTCGGTGGTCTTTGCCTGTATAGTAACGTTCTACAATTACTGTTTTTGTTTTGGAAGCCTTGCTAGCTAAATCATAGGCTTCTTCTGCCTCTTTCCAGTTTCTCACATCAATAGTAATTCCACGACCATGATTTCCATCTAGTGGCTTAATTACAATGGGATAGCCTCCGACATCTTCAATGGCATCTTGAAGGTCTTCAAAGTAGCGAATAACTGTACCACGAGGTACTGGTATTCCAGAATCTTTGAGAATGGTTTTTGTGCCTTCTTTATCACAAGCAAGTTCTACACCAAGAATCCCTGTTTGGTTACTTAGGGTTGCCTGGATTCTTTTTTGATTTATACCATAGCCAAGCTGAATCATAAATCTGGCTCCTAGTTGAGTCCAGGGAATACCTCTTGCTTCTGCTTCTTTGACTATAGCTTCTGTGCTTGGCCCTAAAGCTGCCTGACTTTTGAATTCCTTAAGGTCTTCTAAATCTTGCTGTAATTCGGTTGCAGGATATGTACCTGTCTCAACAATACTTTGGCAAAGTCTCACCGCTGCTCGTGCAGCATAGCGACCTGCTGGTTCATGTTCATATTCTATTACTACCTGAAATATTCCAGGAGTCGATGTTTCCCGTGTCCGACCAAAAGCAACTGGCATTTGGGCGAGTTGTTGAAGTTCTAGGGCAACGTGTTCTATGACATGGCCTATTAGTGTCCCTTTTTCAACACGACTGAGAAAACCGCCCCTGACTCTAGGGGAACAATAGTGCTCTACAAGACCTGGTAGTACCTTGATTAATCCTTTGTAGAAGCCAGGAATATCAGATGTATATCTTTCGTACAGGTCTTCTAAGTCTAGACGCATAACCACCAGTTTATGCCGGCGGATGCTCCAGTAGTTTGGACCGCGTAATGTCTGGAGTTTGAGGATTTTCATAGGAGGATTTGAAGGTTATGCTCAGAATCTACAGAAGCAATGGCGGTTTTATTTTGAATTTCGGCTCACACCATTTGCTAAACTGTTTAATACAAACTTTTTTTCAGGCTGCACTAATCCTTTCTCCATCTTGAAAAATATATATCTGATAAATAAATTTATCAGTTTTTTTGATAATCCTTTGATGGTAGAAGGAAGAATTTGGGCTTTTTATTCTGTTTTACAAAAAATACATTCTTTTCAGTTTAAAATTAGATTTTCTGTCCACCCAACTAGGCAAGCTACTAATCTACCACAACACATTAGTTACGAATTTAGTAAATTATCAGAAATTCTATTAATTAATCAAGAGGCATAATTGTTTCAGACAGCCCTGGTTTCATGGTATGGGAATGGAGATCGTAGCCATCGCCGTGGCACATTATATGTACTCTTAAATTTGATATGCTCAAGGGATCTGCTACATCTACTTTCGTAGCATTTGTATATGACATTTCTGTAGTATCTATAATTGTCACTGTACCTTTACCCATTACTCGAATTTGACTATCTCCTTCAAATAATGCACAGGTATCTTCATCTATACCTATACCTATTTTGTCCGGATGGGTAGCAATGGCGCTCAATAAACGGGCCATACGATTTCGATTATGAAAGTGTTGGTCTACAATCAGGTCTGGCAATATACCCAAGCCAGTTGTTAAATCAACTAAGGACTTATTGGGGGATGAGCCACTACCACCACTTGCTATCATCTGATGTCCCATTACTGCTGCTCCTGCACTTGTTCCAGCTAGAGCAATTTTTCCATCTATAGCTCTACTTCTGATTTCATCCATCAAAGGTGTTTCAGCAAGTAGGGAACAAAGACGCAGTTGGTCTCCACCAGTCATAAAGACTCCAGTACAATCTTCTAAGGATTCTAACCATCTTGGGTCTTCTCCCTGATACCTTTCCCGGATATCAAATATCTTCAGACCTACAGCACCCATTTCTTCAAAAACCTTGCGGTATCTATCTCCTTGTGCTCCTGGTTCTCTAGAGGCAGAAGGGATAACTGCTAGCCTGGCATTTACTCCTCCTGCACGATTAAAAAAAGTTTGTAGAATCTCTTTTCCATGAACTTTATCTTCCGCCCCTCCGATTACCATAATGGTTGTTTTTGTCGGACGTAATATATCTAGTTTTGAAGCTTGAGACTCTAACTGTATCATTTTATTAGTCTTGGACAGCAGGTACGCATTAAATTTCAATAATTTCAATAGTCTGTTATAATACTAGACTATCTTATAACCTTGCAAGTCCCCAGCTAACTATTGAATTTTTCAACAAATCATTTGATTTAGTTAGAATCTAAATTTCAATTGGCTGGATTAACTTGTAAACTTTTAGCATAGTCTAAATAAAGATTAATCTCAACAATTTCTAAATTTTTTAAGACACTCTAAGTATATTTTTAAGTTTTGTGCAATTTGATGTTATCACTCTGTTTCCAGACTTTTTTACAACACCCCTAAGTTCAGGTTTGTTAGGGAAAGCCCTTGATAAAGAGATTGCCAAGGTTAATTTAGTTAACCCTCGTGATTATACCACAGACAAATATCATAAAGTTGATGATGAATCTTATGGTGGAGGAGTAGGAATGGTGTTAAAACCAGAACCTATATTTGCTGCTGTAGAGTCATTAACAACTAGACCGCGACGAGAAG
Organism: Okeania hirsuta; assembly: GCF_003838195.1. Classification (GTDB taxonomy): domain Bacteria; phylum Cyanobacteriota; class Cyanobacteriia; order Cyanobacteriales; family Microcoleaceae; genus Okeania; species Okeania hirsuta. The sequence goes on along the minus strand of NZ_RCBY01000126.1, from coordinate 16,877 downwards.
TTATTCTCTTAACTCCCCAAGGAGAAACAATGTGTCAGCAGCTATTTAAGCAGTTGGCTATAGACTATGACCAACTTATTTTAATTTGTGGTCATTATGAAGGTATTGATGAAAGAGTACAATATCTAGTTACTAGAGAAGTATCTTTAGGAGATTTTGTCCTTACAGGTGGAGAGATACCAGCTTTAGCTTTAATTAATGGTGTAGTGAGGTTACTTCCAGGAACAGTAGGTAAAGCTGAGTCACTAAAATACGAAAGTTTTGAATATGGATTACTTGACTATCCTCATTACACTCGACCATCTAATTTTCGTGGTTGGAAAGTACCAGAAGTTCTGCTATCTGGAAATCATGCTAAAATAGCAGAATGGCGTTATCAACAACAAATTCAAAGAACAAAATCTCGTCGCCCAGATTTACTGAAAAATAATAGAGACCTCTAGAAAATCTAGTTATTTTGTCGATCTACTTAACTTGCTCATGGTGTTTGATATTAGGTATATCTAATACCATAAGCACACTACTTTCATACATTTGATAATCAATTTTATCAATAGTTTGATAGCCTAGTTTTTCAAAAAAAGGAACTAAGTATGCTTCGGCATCTACAAAATCAAATTTAATTCCATCTAGCAACTGTTGTTTGTATAATGCTTGCATTATTCTTAAGCCTATACCATTTCTTCTAAAATTACTTTGAACCATAAACCTCCCAGTAATTGATGTACATAAAGGATGTGCATCTCCTACTTTTTCCATTTGATAGAGTTTTGTATAGTAATCTATGTCTAAATTTTCTGAGTCTAAGTTTTTAGTATAATTGCATCTAATAGTACCAACCAATTCATTATGATCAAGAGCCATAAATAGATTAGCATATAAGTCCAATGGGTCTTCTACTTTCTTTTGTTTATGGTTCGGTTCATAGTTTGGACAATTTTCAAACCATCCCAGTTCTTCTACATAGATTTGATAGCGCAATTTGAAAATTTCTTCTTTTTCTTCAGGAGTCTGAGCTAGTGTTATTTCTAACATGGTATTTATAATGTCAACTTAACACAATTTTCAAGATGGCAGAGGTGTTTTTTTTATGTATAATAAATCCTCACAAAAATTACTTATGTAAAGGATTTATAGATTGTTAATTATTCACTCAACTCCTAGCTTTTCCCATATAAATTCTGACAATTTATATTTTTTTAACACATTTAGGGGTAAATGAGCAGAACCTTGAATGTATCCCAGACAATTTTCGCTTTGACAAATACAATCAAATCCTCGATCCATAGACCATTCTGTAGATGGATAAAAGAATGTGAATTCTTCTCCAATTTCGATGTCTCGTAGGGCAATTACTACCATTTTTTTAGTATCGAAAAAAACATTAGGATCGCAACTATGGTTAATATATTGCAAAAATTCTGGGTCAAGCATAATATGTTGGTTATCGCTAATTTGGACGGTTAAATAGTTGGGGCGATCGAGTATTTCTTTATGGCTAAAATTACTGATAACCTCTCCAGACTTCAACTCAATAGTCGTATGTAGAGACTTATTTCCACTGATTTTACACTCCCGAATTTCCGCAATAGAGCTAACTTTTGTGATTTTTTGACTTACCTGCATAAATTTTTTATTGAGATACAATTTCCTAACATTCTAGAATAAATAATACTATTTTTCTTGACAGATATAAAAATATTTGTGTAATTTAATAAAAAAATTAGTTATGAATAAATTTTTCAGATTCTTCTTTTGAAAAAACCAAAAAACAGTTATGCTACAGGTAACTTTTTCATAAAGCCCTATTTAGCCTTTTCCATTAAAGATTAAAGATAAAAAGAGCAGATTTATGCCAATTTCTCTCTCTACTAACCTTCTGCCACAGATAAATTATCTTGTTGATCGATAATTTTAACAATTCCATCATTTGTTAAATCTCTGATATATTCTAATAAATCATTCTTAAGTACTTCTGGCTCTACCTGCTCTTCCTCTAATAAATCCTCATAAGCCTCTTGAATAGACCCAGAACCTATTAAAGCAAATAACATTTTAGCTGCCATATCATCCAAAATAAAATCTTCACCTTCTTGTTGAGAGTTAACTAAAAAAATTTCTCCTTCATCTTCTGCTAAAAAAAAATTATCCGTTAATAGCACTTGTTGAGTTAATATAATCTCCACAACTTACCTCTACTGACAATAAAGTTAATAAAAAAAAGTAGTTTTGTACAGTCAAGATATACTATACAATAATTTGATAAAAACTACTATTTAAGGTATTTAAATTAGAAAAATGAATCTTCGCATAGGTAATGGCTACGATATCCATAAGTTAGGACCTGGAAGACCTCTAATACTTGGAGGAGTCAAAATTGACCATGAAATGGGATTAATTGGTCATAGCGATGCGGATGTTCTGACCCATGCAATTATGGATGCAATGTTAGGCGCTCTGAGTTTGGGTGATATTGGCCATTTTTTCCCTCCCAGCGATCCACAATGGGCTGGAGCTGATAGTATAGAATTGTTGAATCGTGTCAATCATTTAGTTAAGGCTAGCTGCTGGCAAGTTAGTAATATTGATTCAGTAGTAGTAGCAGAACGTCCTAAACTCAAGCCACATATCAAAGAAATGCAATCGCGCCTCGCTGCTACTTTAGAACTACAAGCAGATCAAGTCAGCATAAAAGCTACTACTAATGAAAAATTAGGTCCTGTAGGTCGAGAAGAAGGTATTGCTGCTTATGCTGTAGTTTTGCTAAATAAATATGAAGGATAAGTGGTCATCGGAAATATTAATAGTGGAAATATTTTTTCGTTCTAGGATTTTTAGGAATATAGCCATCTTAGATAAAATATGAGCATTAGCTACATATCAAGAGAAGTAACCCTCAGTATTTAGATAACTAATATTTGTTCAAAACCTATTTAGGACAGCTATAGGAAAGAAAAAGAGAAGAATATGGAAAAATGGTCAAGTCTATCTAGCTAAATGTTGTGAACCATTACCTATTAAATGGAGATGGAAAAATTATCATATCTTTGTGATTGCAGCTATTTACAAACTACGCATTAAGTATTTGCATTTTTGGTATCTCAGAATTTATTTCATAACTAAAAATTTTTAAATTGATCCAATATAAGTTTTGTTAGTACTCTTTAGTTGAATAATAAATCAATTCATAGTTGAGCGGTCGCGGAGCGCGGAACGGAGTTCTATGCCTCAACTATACCCTCACTAATAATCATAGAGTTGTTGGGAATTAAGCTAAAAAAATGGCTAATATCATGTTCCCCTCCGGGGGAGCTACGAATTGCGGATAATCAGTTATAATAAACCTTCTGCCTTCTAACCTTGCTCTTTCCCTTCAGCATAGCTGCCCTCTGCCTTCTGCCTTTGGTCCACAGATATTATAAGTATTCAACCGAACATGATATAAAACCCTTATTAGTCAAGGTTTATAGTGTTTTTTTTTATCCAATGCTGAAAATCTTATAGAGTAAGCTTTTGAGCCTTGTCGAGCCGTCAAAAGTGACATTTGAGTGGATAGTAAATAGCTACTCAAACAGACACTGGATAGAAGTTTTTTACCGAGAAGCGCTGATGATGGTTGGGATTAAAAGAATATCAAGTAACAGATAAATGGAGTCTAGAACGCCATTTGATCGAGAGTATTTTATACCTATACTTTGATCATTTGGCATAAGCTAACTACAGGATTACAGAGGCAATGGGGGAAACATTTGAAGACATTTACTGATGCAATAGTACGCTTTTCGTATAGCTATATCTTTCCGTTTTTTTGGTGTTGCACAGTGACGAATGATTTGATATTTTTGATAGAATTGGATTGTGGATTAATCAATTGCTAGAATGATTAATTAATGGTTTTTTTTAGTCAAAATCTAAACCAATTTTTGGCGATATCATTCCATAATGTGCAACCCCGTTTTTTTTGATTGGTTGGCTAATAATCGTGACGTATTTTCTTCTCACAGAAAGAGTTGAGGCTATATTTTGGCTTAAAAGTTGTGTAAGTCCCGTTACAAGAAAAACTAAGGGACTCTTGGTTAGTTGCTCACCCATTATTAGGTAAGTAACAAACTAAGAGTCCCACAGTTCTAGAATTAAAGAAGTTTTAAAGCAAGAGTTCTATAATCTTGCCTAAATCCCTAATTTCCTAGGACAAGGAGTTGATTACATAGTCTAAGAGAGAATTGTACTCTGTCAAAGCTTGAGGAGACAAATCGCGAGGAGCACAACCACGATTACGAGCAAAGCTTAAAGCTTCAACATAAGGTGCAGTAGGTAAGCTTAGAGCACGATAAACTTCACGCTGACCAGCAATTCCCCACTCATCAAGAGGGCCAGTTCCACCAACTACTAAGCAGTAGCTGACTAAGCGCAGATAGTGCTTGACATCGCGGAGACACTTAGCCTTAAAAGTGTCTGTGGAGTTAGCTTGACCAGCATCATTCAAGTAAGGAAACTTCTTGATGCAAGCATCATAAGCTTCTTGAGCAACTGCATCAAGATTACCAGCTAGCTTTTCAGCTGCTTCCAAACGAGCTGCGGAACGCTGGATAGAACCTTGTACTGATTCTAGATCGGAACTGCTAGGAAAACGACCTGCTGCATCAGCAGCGGTAACTACTGTGGTAATAACTGATTTCATTGTTTATTCTCTTCTGTGTTTGACTTTGTTAGATTGGTATTGAAACTTACTTGGTCTTGGCTAATCGTAATAACTGAAAAGCCAATAAACTAGATACCTTTAGAGGTATGGTGTAGCAAGACTTTTTGAGAGTAATTAGCTTAGAGCAGCAATTACTGTATCAAAATAGCCACTTGCTTCAGCAACTAGGCTAGCGCAACGGTCTTCTGTTACAGTAGCTCCCATGATGCGCTTTTTATCTCCTGCAAATTCATCACTAGGCTGATCTTTGATGTGAGCTGCAGCTTGAGCTTTCATAATTTGAACAGCGCGAACTGTAGATGTAGCAGGAACACCTAATGCAGTGTAGGTTTCTTTTAAACCATTTAAGCAACGGTCGTTGAGAACAGAAGCATCACCAGCAAGTAGTGCGTAGGTAACGTAGCGTAGGATGATTTCACCATCACGCAAGCAAGCAGCCATACGACGGTTAGGATAGCAGTTTCCACCAGCTTGGATTAATCCCTGGTTTTCACAGATCATTCCAGCAATAGCATCAGATACCATGCAGCTTGCGTTACTAGCAATGGCGTTTACTGCATCAAGACGTCTGTTGCCTTGAGCAATAAATTCTTTGAGCTTATTTAATTCATCGCCACTAACAGGGGAAGTTGAGGCATCTGCTGAAACTACAGCTTTCGAAAAAGCATCTAACATTGAGCTCTCCTTAAAAATTGATTTTTTTGTAACCTTGATTTGAAGTTTCTAATAAGAAGGTCTCTTTTGTCTCGCTTTCTGAGGAAGAAAGTAATAATTCGTAAACAAGTAAATATTTGTTACGACTTTCCAGGCAATTAGCCAATCAGGTGTCCAGAAGCTACGATCAAAACCAAATATTTATATATAGCAGTAGGTTTTTTGGCGTTTGATATCATGTCTGGTTGAATACTTATAAATAACGACGGAGGAGTCAGGAGCTAGGTAGGTGAGCCGTCGGATTAGCAACGTACAGGAGGGAAGAAGAAGGAAGTTTTTTATTACTAATTAAACGGACATGATATGACAATAAATTTGGGTTGTCAGGGAGTAGAGAGTAGGGAGTAGGGAATAGAGAAATGTCCGCGCCCTATTTGCGTAGTGCTATAAATGCCAAAATGTCAATCAATCATTACCGAAAAGCTTCCGTTGAGAGTAAGTGTGTTTGAATCAGGGGATGAAAACGAGCGAGCCTTTTAGGGTAAAGACTTTAGTTGTCCTAATTACAAAAAAAACGTGCAGTTGAAAGCCAAGTGGTTTTAGCCCTTGGATGAAAACAAGTTGTGGGAATTTATTCCCAAGTATCCCAAAATGTGGAATAATACTAATGAATACGAGTAGGAACAAGGTTTGTCCCATAGACTCAATGCTTGCAGGGGTGAAACTCCCGCCAGTAAGAAACTAGTAGCGCTGTTCTATCAAGACGCTTGGCACAGGCAAGTAGGCAGCAGAGATAGGGATTTATGGCTCTGAGTTGAGTAAAACCACTCTGAAAATCAAACTAAAAAAGTAAAGGCAATGTGTGTGGCATTTTTGTCAGCAGATCTGAGTCTGTAGGTAGTTTTTGACTGCTACCACTGGGAAGATTAAGTCCAGTGACAGCTAGTAGGTGTGACGAATCGTGTTTTTCAACCGATTTGGAACAACTCCTTAGAATCACCCGTACTTCAGTCGGGTGAGAAGTCAAATAGTACAATTAGCTTGAGTTTAAAGTTTCGAGCTCGATAAATGTATGCTTGTCAACAAGTTTTAGGGGAGTCATACCAAATTCGGTTATTTTAAAGATATTTGGTAGTCCTGTATGGTAATGGTGAGGATATATATTAGAGTTGTTGGGAATTAAGCTAAAAAAATGGCTAAAACCCTTATTAGTCAAAGTTTATAGTGTTTTTTAAGCCTAAAAACCTCAAAAGCTTACTATATAAGCTTTTGAGGCTTTTGAATTTTTATTTCCCAACAACTCTATTTTTTAATTTCTCCCACACTCCCCATCTCCCCATCTCCCCATCCCCCTATCTGTATATTAGACATCTCCAGAAAATAAACTTGCCCTTTATTTGCTATAAACTAGGGTTTGCTGAAAAAGTCTTATGAGTGAGGGTAGGAGACAGGAGACAGGAGACAGGAGACAGGAGAAATGGGAATGAACGAGGAGGTAGGAGTAAGAATTTTAAGAATGATTTTTATGCCCAACTCTGGCCTAAAATACTAACTTTTTGAGCGTGAAGAACTGAAAACCAGGCACTTTTTAAAGGCCCCAAAAAGGCTAAAACCTTTATCTGTAAATACTTTTAGATTTAATCAACAAGCCCTAAACTAGAGTGTAATAACTCAAAAAATCATTTTCCGTGTTTTTTTTCTAAAAAAATCTTCCCTTTTCCCTATTCCCTACCTTTACAAAAAGTCTATATCTTTTTCACGCCTATATCTATTAATTTGGTATTATGATCCAGCGTTATTAAGTAACCTGATAATATCTTGATAACCATTAAATTCTGCAAGCATTAAAGCCGTACAACCGCCTTGATTTTTATCATTCAAATTAGCACCATAATCAATTAATAGTTTTACAGCTTCAGCATGGCCTTGATATGCTGCCCACATTAAAGCTGTCGCTTCATTATCATCTCTAAGATTAATATCAGCTCCTTTTTCTAAGAGTATTTTTAATGTTTCAATATCGCCTTGATATGCTGCTTTCATCATTGGAGTAGAACCACCTTGAGCAGAAATATTAACATCTGCCCCTACATCTAGCAAAACATTAATAATTTCTTGATGTTTTTGCCATATTGCCAAAGTTAAAGCTGTTTCTCCAAGATGTTTACTATTCAATAAAGATGTCAAATTTTGCTTTTCTATTTTGTTCAATAAAATTGATACAATATCCGTATAACCATGAAAAATTGCTCCAAATAAAGGAGTATCACCTGCTTGATTCTTAGTAACAATTTCAGCCCCATAATTTAGCAGTAGTTTTACCATTTTGGTATGATTTTCTACTACAGCAAAACTTAAAGCTGTTTCTCCTTCTAAATCTTGAGAATTAACATCAGCATGAGCATCCAATAAAGTAGAAGCGATCGCTACATTTCCTTCTGCAGCAGCAGCCATCAAAGCTGTACCACCATTTCTACTTTTAATATTAACATCTGCCCCTGCTTCTAACAAAACTTTTACTACTTCTAAATGACCTAGGTCAGCAGCTAAAATGAGTGGATTTTCTCCATCTTTGTCTTTAAAATTAATATCAGCACCAGCTTTTAATAGAGTCTTTACAGCAGGTAAATCACCTGTTTCTGCTGCTTGCATTAACCATGTTTTACCTTGTAAATTTCTAGTATTTACATTCACACCATGATTAATCAAAATTTCTCTTATTTCTGCATAATTACTATCAGCAACTATAGATAAAGTAGACTCATCGACCCTCGCCCCACCATCTAGTAAGACCTTAACTACATCTTGATAACCTTGACTCGTTGCTAAACCCAAGGCTGTATCATGGTCTTTATCCACCACGTTAACATCAGCTCCAGCAGCGATTAATTGATTGGCCACTGCTACATAACCATTCATTGAAGCAACCATGAGTGGGGAACTACCATCATCATTTTTGCCATTGACATCAGCACCCCTACTTAACAAAAGTTCTACTATTTCCGCCCGTCCATGAGCTGCAGCTAACATCAAAGCTGTAACACCCAATTTTTTTCTTATATAGTTGACATCAGCACCTTTATCTAGTAAAGCAGAGGCTATTTGAGCATACCCCTTTTCTGCAGCAATCATTAAAGCCGTTGTACCATCTAGAGCTTGAGCATTAGCATCAATATTTTGAGCCAGCAAGGTACATACTTGGGCAAAATTAGCATTTTTAACAGCCTGGACTAAGAAAATTTCTTCTTTTTGCGAAGCCATACCGACAACCATAATCTACGTTTTTAAGATCACATAAGATTAACTTGCTGTTATGCTAACTTTTATGAAGTTTTTTTACTAATCCCAGAGAGAAGATTAATTATGGATCTGCCAATTCCAGAATCTATTAAACCATGGCTCAATTTTTTTCATCCCGCCATTATGTGGATACTATTGGCCTTGACAATTTACGCCTTATATCTCGGCATCAAAGTTCGTAATAGTAGAACTGCTACAGATACAGAAAAGAAAAAAGAATTTGCTAAATTTAAAATCAAACATCACCAAGTTGGCTCCTTTCTCTTAGCTTTTATGGTTTTAGGGTCTCTTGGTGGAATGGCCGTCACTTATATCAATAATGGAAAATTATTTTTTGGCCCTCATCTCTTAGCCGGGTTAGGCATGACAGGAGCGATCGCTATCTCTGCATCTTTAACTCCTTTTATGCAGAAAGGCCAAGATTGGGCTCGCTACAGTCATATTGTTCTTAATGTGTCAATTCTTGGTCTTTTTAGCTGGCAAGCGGTAACGGGAGTCGAAATTATGTTAAGGATAATTAGCAATATGTAAAAGATTGGAATTAATCAGGGGATTAAATTTTTCCCTGATTTTTAGGTTCCATATCTTTTACTTGCGTTTTCTTTGTTTGGGAAATGGCAAGTTATGAGTGGTATGAAAATCTACTTGAGTTTTGTGACTCAAGCATCTAGATACTTGTTGTACTATTTTAAGTAATAAACTATCGCCAGTTTTTTGAATCAAACTAGGAGACATTTTCCGAATAAACTGGGGAAATTTTACACCTACGGTCAAATCCAAATCCCATTTTGCACCAGTCATCACAGGAGGCAGTCCTAACTTTTGAATTTCCTCTTGAGTAAAAAACTGTTCTGTGGGTAACTCTAGCAACTTCATTTCTGATTGAAAGTTTACTTGATATCCAGGAGGTGTATAATTAGGCACTGGGATATATCTAATTTTATATATTCCTGCGGAGTCTGGTGGTACCAATTCCAGACCTACTCTAGCTTCAACCTGGTATCCAAAAGAACCAAATTTTCCGAGCGACAAATCATAGCCATTTTCTCCAATAGGCTCAACTTTCATCGGATGAGCACATTGACAAAACCAACTACGATGAGATGCAAAGTGCTTTGCTACAGTATCTACATTTGCATATAATTTCATGCAGTCATTGTATTTTGTCTTAAACCAGGTAGTTGGGTTAGTTTCTGATACTTCTATTTCTGTTGTACTTACATAGAAATCACTAACCAAGTTTTTGTCCATCTCTACAGTTTGATGTCCTGCAAAGTTGTGATCCATGATTCATTCTCCTATGTATATATATATACACTATATATAATATTTTGAGGATTTCCAAATTGCTATATAGATTTATACAAAGAATTTATATTTATAGCAGGCAACAGGGAAAAGTGAGAAAAACACCCTGATTCGGATAGTCATCAGTCTATTGTCCGTGCTATACCCGTCTATTAGACCTCTTTGGAAAAGAGGGAGGAGAGTAGGGAGTAGGAGGAAAGAATTGATGGTTTTTGCGCGATAATTGATTTGATTTTTGATTATCACCAGATGTCTATTGCTATATCTTTAAAAGTAGAGAGTTCGTAATTGAAGAAGGTGTCAGGAGGGAAAGTTAAGTTCGTTGGAGATACTCTCGTGCAAATTATAAGGATTTGAAAATCTAAGTTACCCCTTAACTAGAAGCACAGAGCTATCCAAATACCCTATCTACAATTCCCTTCTGACCGCTGATTACTAACTTGCATTCAAAAACTGTTAAAATTTAGAACTTTATTATAGATAAATTGAAAAATGAAAGTATTCGTTGCTGGAGCAACTGGCCAAACAGGTTGTCGAATTGTACAAGACTTAGTAAGACGAGATATTCCTGTAAAAGCTCTGGTTCGTGACTTAGAAACAGCTAAAGAAATTTTGCCTCCAGAAGCAGAGTTGGTAATGGGGGATGTCCTGAATTCTCAAGGTCTCTACGCTGCTATTGAAGATAGCACAGTACTATTATGTGCTACGGGTGCTAAACCTAGTTTTGACTTTACTGGTCCATATCAAGTGGATTATGTAGGAACTAAAAATTTAGTGGATGTTGCTAAACAGAAAGGTATTGATCGTTTTATTTTAGTTTCATCCCTATGTGTGTCTAAATTTTTTCATCCCCTAAATCTATTCTGGCTAATTTTATTCTGGAAGAAACAAGCTGAAGGATATATTCAGAAAAGTGGTCTGAATTATACTATTGTTCGCCCTGGTGGTCTGAAAAATGATGATAATCAATTTCCTATTGTTATGGAATCTGCTGATCGCTTATTTGAAGGTAGTATTCCTCGAACTAAGGTAGCACAAGTTTCTGTGGAGGCAATATTTCAACCAGCAGCTTGTAATAAAATTGTGGAAATTATTACTGAGGCAGAAGCACCAGAAAAATCTTGGGAAGAGTTATTTATTTCTGTCTCTTAAATGTAGTTTGAAGGTAATAAATCAAGATGAACTTTAATATCATGTCCTCTGGTATCGTTTGTGTAAACCCAAGGGTGAATATCTACAAAAAATTTAAGTTTTTTTGGACTTTTAAGTCTTCTGTTTTAGATAACTAAAGTCTTCTTCCCTCTTACTTCTTCCTTCTTCCTTACCTTTACCGAAGAGTTAATAATTAAATAATTCAGCTTTGTTAGCCTCCCCTTTCAAGGGGAAAAAAATAAATTTTTTCCTTTTAGTCAATCCTCTCCCTAAAAGGGAGAGGTAATTATCCATTATCCATTAATGAAAATACCGATAATGAAAATACCGATTATACTGGACTTGGTATAAGTTATGGCATAGCACATTTTAAAATTATTTTAATACAGTAATTATTATAAAAAAATCAGCTATTGTACTAAAAAAAAAGGGGCGCAACTTTTTAATAATTAGGTTAAACTAGAGGTTGATTAGGAAACTTTACTACATGAAATTCATAGTAGGTAGCTCCCAAAAAAATGTTGAAAATTCCTCCTTTATTATTTAGATGCATCCGGTTAAACCTAAGATTATCAGAAGAAAGAAGTCAAGGTCTTCTTATGGTCGTTTTATGCTTTTAAAACGTTTAATTTTTATATCTATATTTATCATCTCTTTTATTTCATTTTTCCAAATTTTTAAGGGGAACTCAAATATAAGTAAACAGGAAATAACTAAATTAATTTCTCCTAATAAATATAATTACAATGGTGGAGATAAATGGCCTCAACTAGCAATGAAAGGTGGAGATCCTTATATTCGTGCATTAATGCGAACTATTTCAGCTAGCGAGTCTAATTATTCTCGGCCTTATCATGTTGTTTATACAGGTAAAAATGTATCTAATTTGAGTAAACATCCAGACTGGTGTATTACCATCGTTTCTGGTCCGAATAAAGGGAATTGTAGCACTGCAGCTGGACGATATCAAATGTTAACAAATACTTGGTATCTAATGGCAAGACGTTATCATCCTCAACGTGGCTGGTTTATGTTTTGGGAATCTTACAGTTTTGAGCCAAAATATCAGGATGCTGTTGTACATGGTTGGTTAAGCGATCGCAAATATTGGAAAGCAGATATTCCTGGGTTATTAAGAAAAGGAAAATTAGACCGAGTTTTGCGGTTATTATCTGGAACATGGACGAGTTTAGGATATGGAATTGAAACTAATTCTATGAGTAGGAATTTACCAAGAGTATATCGGGAAGTTTTGGAAAATGAATTAAGTATTTTAGGGGATAATTTTTATCAAAAAAAGGAAAACTCTGTGATAGTTGAGTATTTTCCTAAGGATGTTGACAATGGAGTAGTTGAAAAAGCTTTAAGAACTTTAGATTATCAGTTAATACTTTTACCAACTATAGTAGTGGATATGCCTAGTAATTCAATTTGGTTTGGTTCAGCAGTAAGTATAAAAGATGTTAAATTAGTTGCTGAAAAATTAATTAGTTCAGGTGTTAGTATTAAAGCTATTCGGCCTTTTAATAAAAAAGTTGCATTCTCAGATTTATTGATTCAAGTGGGAGCTGACCCAGAGGTAAAAAATAGACCATCTTTAACCTTAGAGGAAGTTCGGGAAAAATCTAGTTTTACTAGAGATGATTAATTCAAAAATTAATAATTAATAATTACTTCTCCTTCTCCTTCAAATGAATAGGATTGGCGAAAAGTATTTTTTTGATTTATTTATTCTTGAAATCAGAGACTTTAAAGTTTAATTATTCGCTAAACAGGGAAGAGGAAAATTCTCGCAAATAATTGAGAATTTCTATATTAATTTACTTGATAGTTAATTGGGATTTAATAATAATAAAATCTGCCTCTTAATATGAAATTTGGTTATGCAGTTGTCGCAATCTATACTTACATTCAATGCAGATATAAAAAGTCGGAATATCCCTAGATAATTTCCACTTTCATCCTTCCTTTTCTCCTTTCTACTGACTACTAAATTATACGATAACTAATTATCCGGATACTATATTAAGCTATTCCAATCATTCAATAACTTCTGTTATTGAATTGTAGGTAGTGGTGTACAAGTATTTATTTTTGTAGTTTTGTTTCTGATAGTGAAAGGGATTTACTTATAAATAGTACTACATCTACAGGACTACCGAATTGTAGAAATAAAGTTATTATGGGTAGGATTATGCACTACTACAACGAAAAAAAGAATAGTAAAAACTTCAAATCAATGCAATAGTAAATCTCTGACTCCTCAGAAAAAAACTCTTTCAGATTTGGTGAAAGATTATCTAAAATATTACGATAATTACTATACTTTTCAAGAACAATGGTGGGGCGATAAAAGTCTGAATTGGGAAGGTGCTTTAGAGAGAGTTTGGATGTCTAGGTTTCCAGATGGCAAAATACACTCTCATCAGCGTCGAGTATCCTCTAAATTAGCGGTAGGATTGAGAATTTCACTAGCAGATGGCCTACAACCTCCCTTAGAGACCTTCGAGCAACTTTATGACTGGGTAGAATCTGTTACTAATCGGGTTAAGGGTCTGGGAGCAATGACAACTTATGATGTAGCTCAACGCTTGGGTATGTGGTTACAGTTATACCCAACTATAGTCTACCTTCATCAAGGAACGTCGGCTGGTGCTGAAAAATTCAATGTAAGAGGAAAGACTGCCCCTCTTGATGTGTTCCCTCCAGAAATTTAATAGTTAGGAGCTGCTCATGCGGAGAATTTTTTGTGTATTTACAAAGAGCATTTTATTTCAACTTCAGTTGTTTGATTAGATAGGTAGGAATCCTAAATCAAATCAAAGATTATGATATAATATCATGTCAGGATAATAAGTGATAAAAAAATTTTTGTTTGTAGTTTTTTAAATTGAGTTTCCACTCGTTTAATTTGAGAGTAAGCATATCCCGCAAAAGAAGCTCTGATTTTCTGGGAAATAAATGCCTGACGATAGGAAATTAGCTTTTTTCCCACTGGCGATAAATGTAAGTAAAATTCTGAATCTAACCACAGAGTTTCTAACATATTGGGATTGTTGTTATAGACCAAGGTCAGAAATTTTCTTAACTCATAAACCACACAATCTTTGACATTATCTAATACTGGATATAAACCTATTCCTGGTTCATCCCAACCTCGGTCTTTTTGTTCAACAGATTTGAAACCTAAATAATAATCTTTGGGAGCAATAAAAACGCCTTTATAATCACAATCTGATGAAGGTGTGGAAGTACCGTAAGCTTGAGAACCTGTCAGGGCAAGTAATATTAATCCTGATTCTACTGTTTTTCTATCCATTCAAATCAAAATTCAAAATTCAAAAGTTATATAAGAAGATCCTTGGGGCTTTTGATCGCTTTTTTTCAGAGGGATCGCTTCGGTGTATTATTTATGTTACTAATATATTACAAAAAAAAATATTCCTGCCATCTGGTAAAGATGTTGATTGACTGTTGTGAGAATGTGATTTTTTACTATTGCGTATGTCAAAATAGTAATGAATATATTTTTAATTTCTAATTTTTAATAATCCTAGTTGTTTGTGTCGGTTGACTTGTGAGAGTAGTTTGATGAGAGCGCAAATGACTTCAAGTTCAGTTTTCACAAGGCTTGATACTCTACTATTGCGTATGTCAAAATAGTAATGAATATATTTTTAATTTCTAATTTTTAATTAGTCATAAATATGATCCTTTGTGTTGGGTCATATCAAATCCGGTTAAACAGCCATAGAATGGTTAAGTTAGGAGGAGTCAACCCACCCCTAACCCCTCCGGTGGAGGGGGAGTCAGTCGGACCTCCTCAGGAGGAGAAAGAATTACAAAGATAAACGTAGTTATGGCGATTGAAGATTTTTTTTATGTCCAATTAAACGGATTTGATATCAGAGTGTTTTGAGATGAACCACATCGTCACAATCACGCGCCCAGTAGGGAAGTTCCATGGAACGTCCCTAATGTGGTCTACCGTGCAGGAAAACCGCGCTACCGGATTTGATATCATCTCCCCATATACTCAAATTTATTCTGCTATTTGAGAATACCGACGTTTAGTTCTCGACTATGAACAACTACCAGAGATTAGTGAAGCTCTGATTTACACTGCAATAATTAGATTAATGTTACAAAGGCTTGGTGCTAAAAAATCTGGCTGTTCTTAAGATTTGTTTTACAAACAGTCTCTAAGATCCACATCGAAAAACATATCTCGTTTTAAGAAGGGTCTTCTGTTGTTTCTCGTTATTAGGTCCACACCCTTTATTTCCTTTGGTAACTCTGTAAATATTAGCCCTGAAGTATGGATCACTAGTATATGAACAAACCGTCCGGGTTAGCTCCTGTGATAAATCTCGAATATTATAATTTTGCACTCCTTTACTTTGACATGATTGAGGCATTACTTTTTGATAATTCCAGTGATCTTCCATACAAGTGTGGGCAGCATCTCTTGCTCTTCTCCGACATCTATTTGGTACATTATGACCGCATCCTCTTCTGGCATTAAATCTACCTACTATTACGCCGTTTTTAGCGGTTAAACTTGAACTTTCTACCTGATAGTACCCAGTACAAGAACGCTTAATATTTCCTGCTAGCCTGATAGGATTCTCAGTTTTATCAATGAAAGGTTCAGGGTCTATATTTTGTGCTCCTTGAGTATGGGATGGATAGTTAACTATTAGTCCTAAGATCAAACTCGACGCTAAAGTTAGAGGTATCCCTAATTTATAAATTTCTTTTATATTCATAAGTCAGACCTCCCCAATAAGTGTTGTATTGAAATTACTCCTTAACTGTCCTTGGTCTCGCTCACTTTTAATATCTCAAAGTAAATCCACTCTGTCTGTTTCTTTTGTCTCCGTGTACACTATTATCTTATAATCAAAAATTTCAATTACATACATTTTGATAAGTAATTTTACTTAACTACACTGATCTTAATTTCTTTGTGTAAGTATCAAAATATTAAAACCTTACACACCTTGATATATCTTAATTTTAAAGATGGTAGCTTACCCTAAATGCCATAGATCCCAAGCATTCTCCCATATTTGCTTCACTGACAAGTACCCCTAGTAGTAACCCTTGAGTATCAACCAAGATATGACGATACCCGGCCTTTTACTTTTTTACCGCCATCATAGCCATATACCTCCCCCTGCTTGCTCCGTCCTTACGCTGAGGTTTCCTCAGCGCGGGCGGTGCGCTTTTTGCCGTTGTTTTTACCGCCATACGAATCGACAACTGCTGCAGTAGGTTCTGGGTGTCGTGTTTCGAGTATTCTTGTTTCTCGCCGTAGAGTATGATTTATTTCCTCCCAAACACCATGTCGTTGCCATTTACGTACATTTAGTTGATACAGTTTGCCAAGGTGGTAGATCATAGGGCAAAGAACGCCAATGACAACCAGAATAAAAGATATAGAAGATACCATTAACTACTTCTCGCTCGATTAGTGTTTGGTTTTTGCCCTCGTTTTTGAGGTTTTGGTAGCAAAGGTTCTAGTAGCTCCCACCTAAGCGATCGCTTAGGTAACTGGCATAAGATTTTCGGGACATTGATTTGACACTCATCGAGGTTTTGGTAGCAAAGGTTCTAGTAGCTCCCACCTAAGCGATCGCTTAGGTAACTGGCATAAAATTTTCGGGACATTGATTTGACACTCATCATTGATTTTTTTATCATTTTCTTTGTGGGTTTAATACCCCACCGTCAACGGGGGTGTTCACGCATTACTTGG
>NZ_RCBY01000125.1 GCF_003838195.1 Okeania hirsuta | reverse complement strand
AGGAGAAGGTATACCTTCAGAATTAAAAATGAATAGTGGAGGGTTTCGTGATTATGAACGTAGTAAAACTCAACCTGAAAATGGATTAAGAATAGCTTTATTAGGAGATTCTTTTACAGAAGCAATTCATGTCAAATTGGAGGATACTTATGGTGCAATTATAGAGCAAAGATTACAACAGTGTCCTGTATTAAAAGACCGGAAAGTTGAGGTAATGAATTTTGGTGTACAGGGTTATGGAACAGCTCAACAGTTGATGACTTTAAGACATCATGTTTGGGATTATGCACCAGATTTAGTAATATTAGCTTTTTATGCTGGTAACGACCTCCGTAATAATTATCGTCCTCTAGACCACGACCATCTCAGACCTTATTTTGTCTATAAAAATGGTCAGTTAGAGTTAGATATGTCATTCCAGACAATGAAACCTTGGTCAAGAGGTCGTTATGTTTTTTCAATGGTTGATATATTACCAATTTGGTTAGTGAGAAATTTTCGGATTTTACAGTTAATTAGAAAAGTTGATATGGATGCTAAACCACGTCAATTTTTAAATGATTATGGCAAAACTATTGTTTCTTTTTATCGAGAACCTGAATCAAATTCTGACTGGGATAAAGCTTGGAAAGTAACGGAAGATTTAATTAGGTTAATGAGGGATGAAGTCTATGAAAAGAATGGAGATTTTATGTTAATGGCAGTTAGTGATTCTCATCAGGTGCATCCCAGTTTGGAACACCGTGAAAAATTTAAAAATTCTCATAATTTGTCAGATTTATATTATCCAGACCGGAGAATAGAAGCGTTTGGCAAACAAGAAAATATTCCGGTTTATATTTTATCTGGACCATTAGTAGATGAAGCGCAAAAAACAGGCAAGTGTTTATATGGATTTGATAATGCAGAACAATAATTAGACTGTTTACAGGAGGACCGAGTCATACCATTTCTCTATTTCTCTATGAAGTTCCATTTAATATAAAGATGAGAATAGTCAGCTTAATCAGGTCTGAGCAACAATTATTAAGTTTATTGTTTACAGAGAAATGGTATGACTCGGTCCTCCTGTAAACAGTCTAATTATTGTTCTGCTGATTAAATCTAAAAGCATTGACATATAAAGACAAGTGCCTTTTTGGGGCCTTTAAAAAGTGCATGGTATCACGTCTAAAACGCTCATGCATGGAGCGTATTTTAGGCACATAGTTGGGCAGAAAAATCACTCTTATACCAATTTCATAAAATATTGCAAAGCGTGACGAAACAGGGAACAGAGAACAGGGAACAGGGAAAGAAAAACATAAATATTAAAGAGGAAAAAAGGTGGAAATTTTAGAATTTATGGAATTTATAATTTTTTCTTTTATGAATAAATCACAAATTAAGATGTAACTGCCTTTTTTGAATTTGGTATTACAATTCTTACTCCTACCTCCTCGCTCATTCCCATTTCTTCTGTCTCCTGTCTCCTACCCCAGCAAAAAGACTTTCCATACGCAAACCCTAAGTATTTGTAGCAAAAATTTTAGTATTTCATATAAGTAGAGAAAATGAAAAAGCGACAAAATTTAGCAGTAAATATAGGAATAACAATAGTTACATTTATATTTGCTGTGATAGTGGGAGAAGTAGGATTAAGAATATTAGGAATTGCACATCCCCCACCACCTAGAACAGATGAAAAATCAGAAAATAAATCTCTATATACTGCTAAAGATCCAAATCGAGGTTGGGCAGGAAATCCTAACGCTACAGCATTTTGGACAGGAGAAGGTATACCTTCAGAATTAAAAATGAATAGTGGAGGGTTTCGTGATTATGAACGTAGTAAAACTCAACCTGAAAATGGATTAAGAATAGCTTTATTAGGAGATTCTTTTACAGAAGCAATTCATGTCAAATTGGAGGATACTTATGGTGCAATTATAGAGCAAAGATTACAACAGTGTCCTGTATTAAAAGACCGGAAAGTTGAGGTAATGAATTTTGGTGTACAGGGTTATGGAACAGCTCAACAGTTGATGACTTTAAGACATCATGTTTGGGATTATGCACCAGATTTAGTAATATTAGCTTTTTATGCTGGTAACGACCTCCGTAATAATTATCGTCCTCTAGACCACGACCATCTCAGACCTTATTTTGTCTATAAAAATGGTCAGTTAGAGTTAGATATGTCATTCCAGACAATGAAACCTTGGTCAAGAGGTCGTTATGTTTTTTCAATGGTTGATATATTACCAATTTGGTTAGTGAGAAATTTTCGGATTTTACAGTTAATTAGAAAAGTTGATATGGATGCTAAACCACGTCAATTTTTAAATGATTATGGCAAAACTATTGTTTCTTTTTATCGAGAACCTGAATCAAATTCTGACTGGGATAAAGCTTGGAAAGTAACGGAAGATTTAATTAGGTTAATGAGGGATGAAGTCTATGAAAAGAATGGAGATTTTATGTTAATGGCAGTTAGTGATTCTCATCAGGTGCATCCCAGTTTGGAACACCGTGAAAAATTTAAAAATTCTCATAATTTGTCAGATTTATATTATCCAGACCGGAGAATAGAAGCGTTTGGCAAACAAGAAAATATTCCGGTTTATATTTTATCTGGACCATTAGTAGATGAAGCGCAAAAAACAGGCAAGTGTTTATATGGATTTGATAATGCAGAACAATAATTAGACTGTTTACAGGAGGACCGAGTCATACCATTTCTCTATTTCTCTATGAAGTTCCATTTAATATAAAGATGAGAATAGTCAGCTTAATCAGGTCTGAGCAACAATTATTAAGTTTATTGTTTACAGAGAAATGGTATGACTCGGTCCTCCTGTAAACAGTCTAATTATTGTTCTGCTGATTAAATCTAAAAGCATTGACATATAAAGACAAGTGCCTTTTTGGGGCCTTTAAAAAGTGCATGGTATCACGTCTAAAACGCTCATGCATGGAGCGTATTTTAGGCACATAGTTGGGCAGAAAAATCACTCTTATACCAATTTCATAAAATATTGCAAAGCGTGACGAAACAGGGAACAGAGAACAGGGAACAGGGAAAGAAAAACATAAATATTAAAGAGGAAAAAAGGTGGAAATTTTAGAATTTATGGAATTTATAATTTTTTCTTTTATGAATAAATCACAAATTAAGATGTAACTGCCTTTTTTGAATTTGGTATTACAATTCTTACTCCTACCTCCTCGCTCATTCCCATTTCTTCTGTCTCCTGTCTCCTACCCCAGCAAAAAGACTTTCCATACGCAAACCCTAAGTATTTGTAGCAAAAATTTTAGTATTTCATATAAGTAGAGAAAATGAAAAAGCGACAAAATTTAGCAGTAAATATAGGAATAACAATAGTTACATTTATATTTGCTGTGATAGTGGGAGAAGTAGGATTAAGAATATTAGGAATTGCACATCCCCCACCACCTAGAACAGATGAAAAATCAGAAAATAAATCTCTATATACTGCTAAAGATCCAAATCGAGGTTGGGCAGGAAATCCTAACGCTACAGCATTTTGGACAGGAGAAGGTATACCTTCAGAATTAAAAATGAATAGTGGAGGGTTTCGTGATTATGAACGTAGTAAAACTCAACCTGAAAATGGATTAAGAATAGCTTTATTAGGAGATTCTTTTACAGAAGCAATTCATGTCAAATTGGAGGATACTTATGGTGCAATTATAGAGCAAAGATTACAACAGTGTCCTGTATTAAAAGACCGGAAAGTTGAGGTAATGAATTTTGGTGTACAGGGTTATGGAACAGCTCAACAGTTGATGACTTTAAGACATCATGTTTGGGATTATGCACCAGATTTAGTAATATTAGCTTTTTATGCTGGTAACGACCTCCGTAATAATTATCGTCCTCTAGACCACGACCATCTCAGACCTTATTTTGTCTATAAAAATGGTCAGTTAGAGTTAGATATGTCATTCCAGACAATGAAACCTTGGTCAAGAGGTCGTTATGTTTTTTCAATGGTTGATATATTACCAATTTGGTTAGTGAGAAATTTTCGGATTTTACAGTTAATTAGAAAAGTTGATATGGATGCTAAACCACGTCAATTTTTAAATGATTATGGCAAAACTATTGTTTCTTTTTATCGAGAACCTGAATCAAATTCTGACTGGGATAAAGCTTGGAAAGTAACGGAAGATTTAATTAGGTTAATGAGGGATGAAGTCTATGAAAAGAATGGAGATTTTATGTTAATGGCAGTTAGTGATTCTCATCAGGTGCATCCCAGTTTGGAACACCGTGAAAAATTTAAAAATTCTCATAATTTGTCAGATTTATATTATCCAGACCGGAGAATAGAAGCGTTTGGCAAACAAGAAAATATTCCGGTTTATATTTTATCTGGACCATTAGTAGATGAAGCGCAAAAAACAGGCAAGTGTTTATATGGATTTGATAATGCAGAACAATAATTAGACTGTTTACAGGAGGACCGAGTCATACCATTTCTCTATTTCTCTATGAAGTTCCATTTAATATAAAGATGAGAATAGTCAGCTTAATCAGGTCTGAGCAACAATTATTAAGTTTATTGTTTACAGAGAAATGGTATGACTCGGTCCTCCTGTAAACAGTCTAATTATTGTTCTGCTGATTAAATCTAAAAGCATTGACATATAAAGACAAGTGCCTTTTTGGGGCCTTTAAAAAGTGCATGGTATCACGTCTAAAACGCTCATGCATGGAGCGTATTTTAGGCACATAGTTGGGCAGAAAAATCACTCTTATACCAATTTCATAAAATATTGCAAAGCGTGACGAAACAGGGAACAGAGAACAGGGAACAGGGAAAGAAAAACATAAATATTAAAGAGGAAAAAAGGTGGAAATTTTAGAATTTATGGAATTTATAATTTTTTCTTTTATGAATAAATCACAAATTAAGATGTAACTGCCTTTTTTGAATTTGGTATTACAATTCTTACTCCTACCTCCTCGCTCATTCCCATTTCTTCTGTCTCCTGTCTCCTACCCCAGCAAAAAGACTTTCCATACGCAAACCCTAAGTATTTGTAGCAAAAATTTTAGTATTTCATATAAGTAGAGAAAATGAAAAAGCGACAAAATTTAGCAGTAAATATAGGAATAACAATAGTTACATTTATATTTGCTGTGATAGTGGGAGAAGTAGGATTAAGAATATTAGGAATTGCACATCCCCCACCACCTAGAACAGATGAAAAATCAGAAAATAAATCTCTATATACTGCTAAAGATCCAAATCGAGGTTGGGCAGGAAATCCTAACGCTACAGCATTTTGGACAGGAGAAGGTATACCTTCAGAATTAAAAATGAATAGTGGAGGGTTTCGTGATTATGAACGTAGTAAAACTCAACCTGAAAATGGATTAAGAATAGCTTTATTAGGAGATTCTTTTACAGAAGCAATTCATGTCAAATTGGAGGATACTTATGGTGCAATTATAGAGCAAAGATTACAACAGTGTCCTGTATTAAAAGACCGGAAAGTTGAGGTAATGAATTTTGGTGTACAGGGTTATGGAACAGCTCAACAGTTGATGACTTTAAGACATCATGTTTGGGATTATGCACCAGATTTAGTAATATTAGCTTTTTATGCTGGTAACGACCTCCGTAATAATTATCGTCCTCTAGACCACGACCATCTCAGACCTTATTTTGTCTATAAAAATGGTCAGTTAGAGTTAGATATGTCATTCCAGACAATGAAACCTTGGTCAAGAGGTCGTTATGTTTTTTCAATGGTTGATATATTACCAATTTGGTTAGTGAGAAATTTTCGGATTTTACAGTTAATTAGAAAAGTTGATATGGATGCTAAACCACGTCAATTTTTAAATGATTATGGCAAAACTATTGTTTCTTTTTATCGAGAACCTGAATCAAATTCTGACTGGGATAAAGCTTGGAAAGTAACGGAAGATTTAATTAGGTTAATGAGGGATGAAGTCTATGAAAAGAATGGAGATTTTATGTTAATGGCAGTTAGTGATTCTCATCAGGTGCATCCCAGTTTGGAACACCGTGAAAAATTTAAAAATTCTCATAATTTGTCAGATTTATATTATCCAGACCGGAGAATAGAAGCGTTTGGCAAACAAGAAAATATTCCGGTTTATATTTTATCTGGACCATTAGTAGATGAAGCGCAAAAAACAGGCAAGTGTTTATATGGATTTGATAATGCAGAACCTTGTGGAGGTCATTGGAATATAGAAGGTCATAAATTTGTGGGGGAAATAATGTCAAATTATTTGTGCGAAATATATGATTTCACAGAAGTTAGGAGTCAGGAGTTAGGATTCAGGAGTCAGTAGGTAGAAAGGAGTTTTTCAGTGACTTTAGAGTTAAAAATAGGTATAATTTGCCACTATTGTTTTGGGTGAAAATTTACCACTAAGTACCTAGACAGAATTAATTGTACATTTTTGATTGCTCTGTCGTAGAGTCATAAAAGGATGCCAAATAAATTTATATACAAATAATTTTGTCTACCTACTTATAGCGTTTCTTAGCCTAATGAGATACACCTATCTTTATTTGTCTTCTGTTTCCTGTTCCTTAAAACCAAGGAATGCGCGTACCTCACGCTTCTTGGAAATTTCTATAGTTGAATTTCATACATCAAATCAGCAACGCCAAAATTAAAATGTATAATACCAAATTGATAAATATTTGCTACAAATAGCGAGGGTCTTTCTTAGAAGTAAACCCACCCCTAACCCCTCCGGTGGAGGGGAAGTCAGGGGTCAGAATGAATGGTTTCAATACCAGTTTTTAGGTCCTAAATTCTCTTTTCTGTCAAAGGGACATTTCCTGTAAAGCCTTTTAATCACACTTACTATTCGTAACATTCTTTTTTCAAAATGGTATAATAATTAAAATTAACCATCAGAGAATTTATTGGATAACTGAAACATTAGTAAGATTATTATTTTATCAACAATAATACTTGATATTTTGACCGAAAATTTTGGTCAATAGCCTCCCCTTTTAAAATGATAAAAAGTGGTTGACGGAATGACTGGTGTTAAATTCAAATGATGCCTGATACCGAAAAAAATATATCTATAAATCAACAGGATAAAGTAATGCTATACTTAGGTAAAATTTCAGTTATTAAGTAATTAAAAATATCTGAATCACTTTTTTGCTAATTTTAGCCAAGTTAATGTTAATTATTCTTGTGTTTGATTCTCCCTATACGGACGTTACATACAACTACTACTCCCCCTCCTGGGAGGGGTTAGGGTGGGTCTCCTACTATGCGAAAATGTAGAAAAGTTTTTGATAAATTCTATAAGACCAAAACTCATAAAGTATGGAACCATTAGATAAGCTTTTAAGATTACAGAATTGCCAAAAAAAATCCTTAACTGAACTGTATCTATCTATAGACTTATCTACTTTCTTTCTTCCTTTTTCCCTCTTCCTTCTTCCTTATCCAAAAAATCTTTAACTGAACTGTATTAATCTATAAATATATCTTCTATAAAATGACTATGAAAAAACTGGGTATGTTCAAAGATTCCAAAGAACTATGGAAAATTATTTTGATTAACATAATTTTGCTATTTATCTTTTTAGAATTAGGTTCTTTGGCTTGGTATTTTATCAGGTATAAGCAATTTTTCTACACGAGAGAAAAGGTGGCAAAAACCAATCAAGAGGAAGAACAAGAAAATCAAGCAGAAAATGAAAATAATAATGCTAATGTCAATACCAATATGATGGGAATAAATTTAGCAGGAATTAGGTTAGAAGATTCTGTAATAGAAAGACTGCATCCTTACTTTGGCTATGTTCAAAAACCAGGACCAGATTTTCGAGAAGGGTTTAAATACAATGCTGCTGGTTTTATTTCTCCTTATGATTATCCCTATCAAAAAAAGAGTGATAATCAATATATAATCGGAGTTTTTGGTGGTTCAGTTGCCTCTAACTATTCAATATATGAAATTCAGAATCAAATTTTGGTCAATAAATTAAAGCAAGTTCCAGAACTTAAAGATAAGGAATTTATTATCTTGTCTTTTGCCACAGGAGGCTATAAACAACCGCAACAATTAATACTATTAAACTACTTTCTCTCCATCGGTCAAGAATTTGATATGCTCATCAATATAGATGGGTTTAATGAGGTAATTTTGGCAAAAGCAAACAATAAAAATAATATTGATATTATGATGCCAAGTACCAATCATGTTGTGCCGTTAACCAACATAGCTAATAATAGTCTCTCGACAAAATCTATTAGAGCAATGTTAAAAATTAACGACAGTAAAGATAAATTGAAAGATGCTTTAGAAACTTTAGATAAGTGTCAAGTAGCTTACTGTTATGCCTTGACATCAATTTATGTACAAAATCTAGCAACGACCTATCGTAAAAATGTCAAAATATTTGATAAAGAAAGAAAAAAAGCAGCTCAACAAGCTGCGGGAGAAACTGAAGCTAGTATCGTTTATTTCTATGCACAATCTCCTCAACTAGAAAAATCAGAATTATATGAGACTATGGCAGAACATTGGAAAAAAGCCTCCATAATGATCAAGCAAATTGCTGCTAATAATAATATTTTATATTTTCATATTCTACAGCCAAATCAATATTACCCTACCAATAGAATTTACAGTGAAGCAGAAAAGAAAATTGCTTTTGATTCTGATACTCCTTTTAAAGAAGCAACAGAATTGGGGTATCCAGTGCTTTTAAGTAAGATAGATGATTTGAAACAAAATGGTGTGAATATTTTCAATGGTGTAAATATTTTAGATAATGCCAAAGAGATAGTTTATATTGATAGTTGCTGTCATTACACGAAAGCTGGAGAAAAGATTTTGTCTGAATATATAGCTAATTCAATCTTTAATACACTTGCTCCAAATCAAAATCAATCGGTAGATAGTAAAAATAAATCAAATAATAGATAAATATAGCAATCCTAACCTTATTTGGGTTGTAATATTTTGATGGCACTTAGGAGTCAGGAGTCAGAATTTACTCATGTTTTCAGTTCAAATTAACTATTAGACCTCTCCAGAAAAGAGGCAATAGGGAACAGGGAACAGGGAGAAGTAATTGATAATTTATGGATAATAATTGATTTTATTTTTGATTTTTGGAGATGTCTATTATCAAAAATTTCACAACCAATGGGCGAATTGCTATATCTACTGAAAAAATTCTTCAGAGAGATACTTATCTATTACTTCAGCAGCTAATCTATTACCAGCAATATTCCAATGAATATCGTTAGGTTTGTAGAGAGGAATTTGAGTCCCCGCAGTCACAAATTCTTCAACAATGTCAAGATAATATATATTATTTTTGACAAGTGCTTGAGATAATAATTTGTTAGGGTGTCGAAAATCAAATTTATTGGGAGTAAAATTATAACTAGCAACTACTTTATCTCTTAATTCTTTGATAACTTGTACTTCATCAGGCATTAAGACTACGACTAAAGTAATATTTCTGCGATCGCAGATTTCTTTGATTTTTAATAAGTCGCCCAAAGCATCATTAAAATGTTCTTGAAATTCAGTTTCTTCAGGATTTTTGAGAAAAATATAACTCCTCTTTTTTGCCTCTTCCAGATGAAAGTCATCCGGTACAGTAGGTAAATCTTCTCGATACTCTATATTATGATGATAAAGATTACCTTCAAACTTACTATTCACCTTAATTAGGAAATCAAAAAATGAGAAAACGTAAGAATCTTGAACTTTAAGTAATCTCCGGTCTTGTTGTGATTTATAGTTATCAGAAAAGTCATTTCCGACGTAAAAAGATAACAATACCATATCAGGATTTAATTCTAATCCTTCATTGACTAATAGGGATAAATAATCTTTCGGCCCAATAGCAATTATACCCATATTAATTAATTCTATTGGCTGCTGACTATCTTGATTAAGTTTTGACTCCAATAGAGTTAGAAAATTATGTTTGTAGGGAATACCTCCATAAGCAAAAGAATCACCTATACCCAAAATTCTGTATGTACCTTCTGCTTTTTGTTTGCTAAATTCTACATCTTTAAATCCCCGAGAATTTAATTGGAAGTCATAATCTGTAGATAATGGTTTCCCACGCCAACGATTATAAGATGAGGGGTCGTAGAACATAAAAGATGGATTAATTTTGTGATAAATTCTGAATGTGACTTCTGTTAAGCCAAAAGTTATTAAAGATATAATTGCTGTTTGACGGAGGATAGAAAAAATTTTTTTCATTATTAAAATTAAATTTTCTAGGATGAATGTTTTGATTGGATTAAGTACAGTTAATCTAGATTAGCGATCGCTAAGATGTTAATATAACACCAGTAAAAAAAATACCTATAAATTAACTTTTTCTAGATAGATAAGCGCGATATGGGAGGTTTGAATTTGGCAATCTGGAAAATTAAATTTGAGTATAAAATTTCCCATTCCCCATTCACTATTGTCTATCCCCTTTTTTGATAAATATGGAATGTTTTGACTGGATTAAATACAATTAATCTAGATTAGCGATCGCTAAAATGTTAATATAACACCAGTTTAAAAATATCTCTCTAAATTAACTTTTTCTATCTATATAGATAAGCGCTATAGGGGAGGTTTAGACTTGGCAATTTGGAAAATTAAATTTGAGTATAATTTTTCTCCATTCTCCATTCCCTATTCCCTATTCCCTGTTACCGAATAATTAAGGTTTAAAGTCTCTCCTTTAAAAGAGAAACAAGCGGTAGTTAGCGCAGCTCCCCGAAGGATGGGATGCTGAGGGAACATAGCCATATCCAATTGACCAAGAGAGAAAAAATTTTCCTTTTATTCAATCCTCTTCCTTTTAGGGAGAGGTAATTATTAATTATCCATTATCAATTATTGAACTGTTCCCTTTTTTTTGATAAATATGCAACGTACTCATTCTAAATTAGTTTTAGGAATAAATTTATGTTTGGCGATAATTCCAGCTATAGTTCTAGGAATTCTTATTCTTAAGTATAGTTTGAATGTACCGATTCAAGACCAATGGCAAATTGCTGCTGTCTTTGAAAAAGTTAATGTAGGAACTTTGTCTTTCAACGATTTAATGGCACAGCATAATGAAAGCAGAAAATTTTTCCCCAGACTAATTTTTATCTCCTTAGCATTTTTGACAAAATGGAATATTAGATATGAAATTTTAGTCATATTTTTACTTGCCTGTATAGTTGCTGTAAATATTTATCTTTTAAACCAATTAACAATTAATGCTTCCCCAATCAAAAGTCTGACCATAGCATTAGTATCTAATATTTTTATTTTTTCTGCAGTGCAATATGAAAATTGGTTATGGGGTATTCAAATAGTTGTTTTTATTCCCATTGTCTGTATTACTACCTCTATATTAATTGCTTATTCTCAACTGAATAATACAGCAAAATTTTTAATTTGTATGTTCTTGGCAACCATCAGCACTTTTTCTTATGCTAATGGTTTATTAGCCTGGGTAATTGTCTTACCAGTTTTAGCTTTAGCCAAACTAAAATCTTGCTCAGATATACGAAAAAATATCAAATTATATATCCTCTGGATAATTGGATTTATAGCAAATATAGCCTTATATTTTTACGATTATCAAAAGCCATTATCTCATCCTAATCCAGTAGAATCTATTCAATATCCAGATCAAATATTTCAATATTTTCTAGCATTTATAGGTACTGCTCTTGGTATAGGTAGCAGTATACAACCTCTCAATAATTCAATTATTCTTGGTTCCATAATTATTACCCTATTTATTTGTTTGTCTTCTTATGTACTATGGCAGATTAAAGACTATCAAATTCGGTCTCAAAGCATTGGTTGGATTATGCTTGGTTCATATACAGTTATTAGTGCCTTAGTTACATCCATTGGTAGAGTTTCATTTGGTATAGAACAAGCACTTTCCTCAAGATATACAACCTTTTCCACTTATCTCATTATCTCCATAATTCATTTAACAATTATTGTGGGAGAGGATTGGATAAAAAAAGAATACTTGTTAATTAATAGAAGCCTATTCTCAAAAATTATTTGCTGGTTTCTCGGCATAATAACTGTTCTGCAAATACATAATTTTACCTACAGTATAGAAAAGATGAAATCATGGCGACAGAATTACTTGAAATATAAAGGATGTTTATTACTCATTAATTTTACTCACGATAACTGCCAAAATTTGATTGATTATTACTACTTTGAATCTCATAGACAACGGGCGCGTTACTTAACAGAAATGGGTTTTTTACACCCTGCTTTAATTAAAACTAATCGCATTCAAGACCTTGTAGATACTAATAATGAGAGAGAAGTAGAAGGTATTTTTGAGAAGCTAGAATTCATTGGTGAGAATAATTTACTAGGGACTGGTTGGGCAATATTTACTGATACGGGTTTACCTGTAGATGCCATTGTTTTAAGTTATGATAATTCTCAAGGTGAATCTATTGTTTCTGCTGTGGCAGATATGACAATGCCAAGACCTTATCTGGTGAAAGAATTTAATAGTCAAAAATACTTTAAGTCAGGATGGCAAAAGGTATTGTCTACTCATAAATTTCCTCAAGGAAATATTAATGTTAAAGCTTGGGCATTAGATACAGATACCGCTAAATTTTATCAAATTCCTGGTACTTATGTAGTTAATAAAAATGGTGAAAATCTTACTGTTTTGTCAGGTAATTAAAGAAGGAAGAGGGAAGAAGGAAGAGGGAAGAAGGAAGAGGGAAGAAGAAAAAATTTATAGATATAAATAAGTTGTAAAGTAAGATGGTAAAAGCTCCTTTTTAGCCAAAAATTAAAATTTTTTAGGGAAGAATGTACACAAAATAACCAGTGCATTTTAATTTTCATAAAAAATAGTTGCAGCTTAGATATAGTAAGATATTTAACGTTCAGAAAATAGAGGATAAATATACAATTAATTTTGCTTAGGTACTTAGTATTTTTTTTCATAATTGCTATAAAACTATCCCTCACAGCTAGATATAGCTAGCAAATAAAAACTTAACATTAAATGACCAAAAAATCAGGTCAATAGCTTCCCCTTTTAAGGAGATAAAAAAAGAGAATTCCGTATTTTCGTAGCCTCCCATTACAGGAGGTGCTGATAACTGATAACTGATAACTGATAACTGAAATGACCTTTTGGTAAAGTCGAAATTAGTCGAGAAGTAACAGGGGAGGTTAGACAGGTAGATATTTATTTTTCTCCGGTCTCAAATCCTCCTAATTCTGGCCTAAATTTAGGAGTATTGGGTAAAATATTATTGAGTGATTCTTTAATTGAACCATTTCAGAATCAAACAACCTTGAATGAAGTTAGTAGTTGTGTGTTGAAGTTATTTTATTTCCAGAGTTAATTGCAGCGATAAGCAAAACGGAATCGAGAATATATTCCAGAATTATATTTGCCTAATTTATATTTTGGGTTGAAAAAAGCGCCGTCTACACGGTGTTTACAATTGGTTGGGTTTTGAGTCCCAATCCATTTTTTTTTCCTTCTTTCTTTCTTCTTCCTTCCTTCTTCCTTCTGCCATAGCAATCTTCCTTATTCAAAAAAATTATCGATATCTCTTACTAAATAATCGAATAAAATATCCGCAGCTAATAAATTTCCAGCACTATTCCAATGAGGTTCCCGAAGTAAGTATAAAGGACGATTTTTTTGTTCTCTTCTAAATCTATCTAACATATCTATATAAGGAATACTATTAGCCTCCAAATATTTCCTCAAAATCTCTTGCTGACAAGTCGTATTATAAGACTCTCGCTTCAAATCATCATATTCCGCAAAAATGTCATTCAACAATTCATCATTAACTTGATATTCATCGGGATAAATTGCCACCACAAACTGAATATTTCGAGACTCTAATAAGGCTTGCATTTCTGAAATACTCTGAAAAATATAGTTAATATTATCGTCTCGCTTGCCCTCAAGTAAATCTCTAATCTTACAGAATTTGAGCCTACTTTTTTCTACCCGCAGAAAAGCTTTTTCAGATAAAATTCCCGGTGACTTTTCCCGTTCAATAATTGGAGCTGATGCTAAATTTAAACTAGCAACTAGAGAACTACTAAACTGGGCAGAATCCTGTTTAGCTCTTTGTAATTCCTGGTAAACTTGATATTTCTGCTGTAAAAACATCAATAATCTAGACTTACCAATAATCGGATAACCAAAAATAATTAATTCATCTTCCTTATCTATATCTATATAGATACCATTGACAATAATTCGTTTTCTTTCTGGGTCAGCATCCCGAAAATCATTACCAACAAAAAAACCTAATACTACTAAATCCGGATTATATTGCAACCCGTATTTTTTCAACATAGCTAACTGCTCCCCAGTATGAGTTCCTGGATAGCCTACATTAATCACATCAACTTGCTGTTTGCCATAATAATTATCAAAATTTTTCTCCAACAAAGCCGTATAATTTCCTTCTTTTCCACCAGCCCAATTAAACGAATCGCTAACCACTAATAATCGAAATTTATTCTGGTCTTTTTGCAAAGGATAATCTCTATCGTTAAAACCAAATTGATTATTACCATTAATATAAGGTCGTACTCTAAATCCTAAATCTGAATCGTACTGATAGAGACCTTTAAATAGATAAGGCTCCAAAACAATCATCACAATTTCTACCAAAAATAGAGGTATAAATATCCAGGTAAATGTTAATAATAAAAATGTATTAAAATTTTTCCAGTTAATCAATTTGAGGAATTTTGATAACATAATAGAGAATAAGGAATAGAGATTGAAGAAGGAAGAAGAAAGAAGGAAGAGGGAAGAAAAAGTGGATGGGGATAGTCTTCGACAAGCCGCTCCGCGTCTACAAACCACAACCAATTGTAAACACCCTGTAGACGGTGGGGTATTAAACCCAAAATCAAAAGATAGGGAATAAAAAATATAGCACTTCGCCCTGGTATAGTTTCCAATTGAAAGAACTAATCAAGAATTTTTTATAGCAGAAGGAAGAAGGAAAAATATTGCGTTGTCTGAGTTTCAAGATGAGCGATCTGTCAAACACCTTTCCTTCGACTGCTATATAATACCAATTACCATGCATTAGTGCTATATTTGGGTAACACTTCAGTTATTAACTAATTAAACTATCCGAATAAACTTTTTGCTAATTTGAGTCAGTTTAATATTAATTATTATTTTTTTTTACTTCTCACCCACTCCCCTACTCCCATACTCCCCTACTCCCCTACTATGTAAAAATGTAGAAAAGTTTTTGAGAAATGGTATAACTCATTTGAGGGGAGGTAAGAAGATAGGGAGAGAAGTAAGGGAGTAGGGGAATAGGGAGCATTTTTCTACTTGCTTGATGCGCGTTCCGCAAGCGAGCCGTCGTCGTCGCAGGGTCGCATCCGCTTTTTCCCCTATTCTATTTCTAAATTTCCTGACTTCACCACCGACTAAGGACGGCAGCCAAAAGCACATACCGCGTGCAAAGATATCATAAGGATTCTATATAATGGCAGTTGGTGCAACCGTAATGGTATTAATTGAAATTGAGAAAAATGACTTCAGCTCCAATTGAAATAGCACCTCAGCACCTCAGCTCTCAAGGCGTATGATGGGGATTTTAATCCACCAGAACACGCACACCACGCGCTTTTTCAAATAAGCATGGGGGACGCCGAACCCGCCGATTTTAGCTGATAGCTGATAGCTGATAGCTGATAGCTTGTTAAAACAGGACTTAAGCATTTTGCCGAAAAAAACACTATATGTACCACAATGGTATGGTTTTTATCTACTATATATAGTACCTTTGCGTAATTCTTGTCAAAGAAAGAGGATGTATTTCGGTTTTTTTCCTACTGACAGTTTTTTCCGCTCCTCTACTCCCTCACTCCCCATCTCCCCGTTGTCTCGTAGCAAGATATATCTGAATAGAGTAGAATCATGAATTGTTAAATTTTGCAATCCTGACTCCTGACTTCAGCTTCGCTGACTCTTGACTTCCGGCTTAGAAAATCAAATTAAAAATCTTATGACCAAAAAATAGGGTCAATAGCCAGAAAAAAGTAAACTTCAGTATTTTCTTGCCTCATGCTTTAGGGGTTGGTACTGATAACTGATAACTGATAACTGATAACTGAAATGACACTATCTTCTATTCTTAAACTACTCGGGCGATCGCCCTTAACAACCGAACTCCTAAACAAACTCCAACAACACCAATGCCTACAACTCAACGGCGCTCCGCGTTTACCCAAAGGCTTAGTTGCATCTACCCTGGCCCAACAACAACAGCAAAATTTATTTATCGTTACTGCCACTTTAGAAGAAGCGGGACGGTGGGCGGCACAGTTAGAAGCAATAGGATGGCCGAAAGTTCACTTTTATCCCACCTCAGAAGCATCACCCTACGAACCCTCCCACTCCGAAGAAATGATTTGGGGACAAATGCAAGTATTGGCAGACTTGCTAAGTGAGAATGCGCCAGAAAATGCAACTAACAATGGTAACGATAGCAATAAAGCAAAAATGGCCGTAGTTGCAACAGAGCGATCGCTCCAACCCCACCTACCCACAATCAAACAATTTCAACCCTATTGTCTTACCCTTAACCCAGGCATTACCAGCAACTCCAAAACCTTCAGCACGACAGGGAGATCGGCCACAGATACACAGATAAATCATTCTCAGTCTGATGGTTTAGAGTGTATATCTTTAGATGAAAAACTTGCCCAGATGGGATATGAAAGAGTACCCCTAGTAGAAACCGAGGGTCAGTGGAGTCGCCGAGGGGATATTATAGATATATTTCCCGTAGCATCAGAATTACCAGTGCGCCTAGAATGGTTTGGCGACGAACTCGAAAAAATTCGGGAATTTGACCCTTCTACTCAACGCTCCCTCGACAAAATTGCCAAAATAGTAGTCACTCCCACAAACTTTAGTCAGTGGGGGTGGGGAAACTTAGAGTCAATGACCGACTCAAAATTTGTCTCCCTTTTAGACTATTTGCCAGAAAATACCCTAGTCGCCATAGACGAAGCTGACCAATGTGCTGCTCATGGCGATCGCTGGTTTGAACTGGTAGAAGAAAACTGGCAACAACTCAACGCTGACCAAACATCCCAACCATTACCAAAAATTCACCGCACTTTTGCCGACTCTCTCGCAGAAGTAGAATTATTTCCCAGACTATATTTATCCGAACTTGCCAAAGAAAGCAATAGCAGTATTACCAGCTCAGTCGAATATACCCTCAACCTCGCCAGTCGTCCCTTACCAGTCATGCCACACCAATACGCAAAACTGGCAGAAAACCTGCGCCAGGAAAGGGAACGGAAATTTTCCGTATTTCTCATTTCTGCTCAACCATCGCGGTCCGTATCCCTACTCCAGGAACACGACTGTCCCGCTCAGTTTATCCCCAACCCCCGGGACTACCCCGCCATTGATAGACTGCAAACCCAACACACCCCCGTTGCCATCAAATATAGTGGGTTAGCAGAATTAGAAGGATTTGTTTTACCCACATTCCGGTTAGTTTTGATTAGCGACCGAGAATTTTACGGACAACACACCCTCGCCACTCCCACCTATATTCGCAAACGTCGTCAAGCAGCTTCCAAACAAGTAGACCCCAATAAACTGCGTCCCGGAGATTATGTAGTTCACCGTCAACATGGTATCGGCAAGTTTGTCAAATTAGAAAGTCTGACTCTGAATAATGAAACTCGCGACTATCTGGCAATTCAATATGCTGACGGTTTGCTCAGAGTTGCCGCTGACCAACTCAGTTCTCTGTCGCGACTGAGAAGTACAGATAAGAAAAAACCGCAGCTCAATAAACTGACGGGTAAAACTTGGGAAAGCACCAAAAATAAAGTCCGCAAGTCAATCAAAAAATTAGCCGTTGACCAGCTGAAACTTTATGCTCAACGCGCCAAACAAACAGGTTATAGTTTTCCTGCTGACTCCCCATGGCAAGAAGAAATGGAAGATTCGTTTCCCTATCAACCTACTCCCGACCAGTTGAAAGCAACTCAAGATGTGAAACGGGATATGGAAAGTGAGCGAGCAATGGATCGCCTGGTTTGTGGTGATGTGGGTTTTGGTAAAACAGAAGTTGCTATTCGGGCAATTTTTAAAGCAGTCACTGCCAACAAACAAGTAGCATTTCTCGCCCCGACTACAGTTTTAACTCAGCAACATTATCATACTCTCAAAGAACGTTTTGCACCTTATCCCATAGAAATAGGTTTACTCAACCGCTTCCGTACTACTAATGAAAAGAAAGAAATTCAGCAGAGGTTGGCGACTGGGGAGTTGGATATTATTGTTGGCACCCATTCTATTTTAAGCAAAACGATTAACTTTCGGGAGTTGGGGTTGTTGGTGGTGGATGAGGAACAACGGTTTGGTGTTAACCAGAAGGAAAAAATTAAGGCGCTCAAAGCTCAGGTAGATGTGTTGACATTGACTGCAACGCCAATTCCCCGGACTTTATATATGGCGCTTTCGGGAATTAGGGAAATGAGTTTAATTGCGACTCCACCCCCATTGCGTCGTCCGATAAAAACTCATCTTGCACCCTACGATCTGGAAACTGCTCGCACTGCAATTCGCCAAGAGTTGAATAGAGGAGGGCAAGTTTTTTATGTTGTACCGCGCATTGAGGGTATTGAAGAGTTGGCGGGAAAATTACGAGAAATGATTCCCGGAGCTAGAATTAATATCGGTCACGGTCAGATGGATGCTAATGAATTGGAGTCAATAATGCTCACGTTTAGTGCTGGCGAAGCTGATATTTTGGTTTGTACCACAATTATTGAGTCTGGTTTGGATATTCCTCGGGTCAACACGATATTAATAGAGGATGCTCAAAAGTTTGGTTTGTCTCAGTTGTATCAGTTGCGGGGAAGGGTTGGTCGTGCGGGGGTGCAAGCTCATGCGTGGTTATTTTATCCTACTACTGCTTCCGGTGGGGTAGCACTGACAGATGATGCCCAAAAACGGTTGCGCGCAATTCAGGAGTTTACCCAGTTGGGTTCTGGATATCAGTTGGCAATGCGAGATTTAGAGATTCGGGGAGCGGGAGATATTTTAGGTGCAGAGCAGTCTGGTCAGGTGAATACCATTGGGTTCGATCTGTATACGGAGATGTTGCAAGAAGCAATTAGTGAGGTTAAAGGTCAGGAAATTCCCCAGGTGGATGATACGCAAATTGACTTGAGTTTGACTGCGTTCATTCCCGCAGACTATATTCTAGATTTAGATCAAAAAATGAGTGCATATCGGTTAGTTGCTGCTGCTAATAGTCGGGAAGAGTTGAGTCAAATAGAAATTGATTGGAGCGATCGCTACGGTACTATTCCGAAAGCTGCTTTACAGTTATTAAGGATGATGGAATTAAAACAAATTGCCAAAAAATTAGGCTTTTCTCGGATTAAATTAGAAGGGAAACAACACGTTGTTTTAGAAACACCAATGGAGGAACCAGCTTGGAATTTATTAAAGGAGAAATTACCAGGTCATTTAAAGTCTCGTTTTGTGTTTAGTAAGGGTAAAGTAACAGTTCGTGGTTTAGGTGTTTTAAGTGCTGATAAACAGTTAGAAAATTTAATAGAATGGTTGATTAAAATGGAAGGTGCTTTGCCAGAAACTCAATTAAATTTTCAGTATTTATAAAAAGTGTTTTGACTATGATTGGGAGGGGTGTTATTAACTTATTTTGTGACTAAAAAAATCAATAACAATTTGACAACTGTTTGCTACAAATACCTAGGCTATTTATTAGTAGTCAGGTAGGGAAGCCGCCACATTGGCAACCTACAGAATGAATAGTTTTCATACCATTTTTTAGGCTGTAATATCATGTGCCCCCTTCGGGGAGCTACGCTTACAGTAAAACAGTTATAATTAGGGCTTGCTGATTAAATCTAAAAGCATTGACATATAAAGACTAAAGAATTTTTGGAGTCGAATTGCAGTGCAAATTTTTCACCTCTTTATGCTCAAAAAGGAGCGTATTTTAGGCGCATAGTTGGGCCGAAAAATCATTCTTACAAAACTTAGCTCCTACCTCCTATAAATTCCAATTTCTCCTGTCTCCTGTCTCCTGTCTCCTACCCCTACCACTCATACTTTTTCAGTAAACCCTAATTATGCTCGTAGTTGTGCTCTAGCCCTAACATAAGTATTTATACTACATCCGGTTTAGTAATAGGATATTCAAAAAAGTTGAAGTTTTTGCTATAGATCGGATTTGGGAATAGGGTAAGTACCTCTTCATCAGCGGATTTAGTATTAAAAGGGCTAAATCCCAACTACAAACAAAAATTTTATTATAACTAATTATGCGTTAGCGTAGCTCCCCTGGAAGGCAGTAGGGTAGCTTCCCCGGAGCAGATACATAATATAATTTATCTTTTTAGTTAAAGGGACATCTCCTGTAGATTCTTTTAATTACCCTTACTATTAATATAGCGTTTCTCAAGTTGAGGTACAGTTGTTTTTCTTCTTTAACGATTTAGAACAAACTATTTTCGGTATGGTTTCTAACGGTAAACTTTGGGAATTTGGTAAATTGAAAGGAGATGTTTTTACCTGGAATATTATCAGTTATACTCTGGGAGACTTGGAGAGATTATTTGCAGTTATAAATTATGTGTTTTAGCAGTGTTTGTTAGAATTAGAGAATAATTAAAACAGAGTATTAAATCATGCCATTCAGTAATTACAAAAATATTGCAGCAGTCGCCAAAGAATATCAAATCAAATATATTTCTGCAAATTTTATCAATGAACTGGAATTTCCAGTGCCTCAAAATTTTAGAGAAGAATTAGAATTTCTACTTTCTCATGGAACCATATACGGTTCAGAATATGCTATTTGCGAAAATTTAATTTATCCTCTTTTGAAAGAAGTCTGGAAATCTTATTATGAGAAACTGACGCTTTGGAGCCACGAAACTTTAATTTATGATGAAAAACTTTCAGGACAACCAGATTATATTGTGACTAAACTCAATCCTCTAGGCAGAATGATTTTTGACAAACCCTATTTTTTAGTAGTTGAAGCCAAGCAAGATAAATTTGAAGAAGGATGGGGTCAATGTTTAGCAGAATTATTAGCAGTACAGAAAATTAACAACGATTTAGAACAAACTATTTTTGGTATTGTTTCTAATGGTAAATTTTGGGAATTTGGTAAATTAAAAGGAGATATTTTTACTAGGAATACTATTAGTTATAGTATTGGAGATTTGGAGAAATTATTTGCTGTTGTAAATTATGTATTTCAGCAAAGCTTGTTACAGTTGGATAATAATTAAAATAGTCTCTTAATCTAATATTTAGTAGTAAAATAACACTTGGAAATAACCAAAATTGGGATTAAAAATTCCTGAAAAAAAGTTATTTTTTATAATTGAAATATCAAAAACATACCGCTGTATCTCAGATGAAGCAATTCGAGATTTAGAATAAATTTGCGATTATATTCCTGTAAACAATTCTAATACCAATTTGATAAATATTTGCTACAAATAACTAGGTTATTTCTGAGGAGTAAACCCACTCCTAACCATTCCCAGGAGAGGAAGTCACCGAGTCATAATGAATAGCTTTGCATAAATTATCAATTATTTCTTCCTGTTCCCTGTTCCCTGTTTCTTGTTCCCTGTTCCCTCTTTTCTGGAGATGTCTAGTTATAGATAGGTTAACTGTTTAGGAATCAGGAGTCAGTCCTCAGGAGTCAGGAGAAGAAAGAATTAGAAAGATGAGCTTAGTTATGGCGATTGGAGAATTTTTTATGTCCAATTAAACGGATTTGAGATAATATCATATCCGTTTGAATACTTATACTTTCAAAATCTAATTACTCAACCGGATATGATATAATTAACTAACTTGCCACAAACGAACGACACCGTAGCGACCACTAGATGCTAAAAAGTTGCCATTTGGAGAAAACGCAATACTGTTAACAATATTAGTATGTCCAAATAAAGTTTTTAGGGATTTACCAGTAGTAACATCCCATAAACGGATAGTTTGGTCGTCACTTCCAGATGCCAATATTTTGCCATCAGCAGAAAAAGCAACTCGATTAATTATACTCTGATGCCCTATTAACAGTCTGCTCATTTTTCCAGTGGTAATATCCCACAACCGTATAGTTTTCTCTCCACCAGCAGATGCTAATAATTTACCATCTGGGGAAAAGGCAACTGTTTTAACATACATTGTATGTCCTGAGAAAACTTTCAGGGGTTTACCGTTGCTAGTATGCCATAACCGGACTGTTTTATCTGCACTTCCAGATGCCAACATTTTACCATCAGCAGAAAAAGCAACACTCCAGACTAAATCTTCATGGCCTGCGAGCAGTGCTAACTTCCTACCAGTAAGTACATCCCATAATATTAATGTTTCTTCCCGACTACCAGATGCTAATAACTTGCTACTGGCAGAAAAAGCTACACTTTTAACTACATCTGTATGTCCTGTCAAAACTCGTATTTGTTTTCCAGTAATAGCATTCCACAAACGCACGCTAGTATCATCACTAGCAGATGCTAATAATATCAAATCCGGTAGCATCGGTATAAAAAAATTAAACCTGATAAATTAAGGGATGAATAGTAAGAGTTGGGCGATCGCCATGCCGAGATTGTTAAAGCTAGAACCACACAAAAGTATCGAAGAGTTGGAAAAACTCTACCGACAAACTCAAGACCCAATAGAACGAACTAGATGGCAAATCCTCTGGTTGATAGCTAAAGGCCACAAAGTAGAAGAAGTGGCTGAGGTTACTGGATATCGGCGTGGTTCAATTTACAGAATTGTAGGGCGCTATAACCGATTAGGTATTGATGGATTAAAAGATCGTCGCCATCAACATCAGGGGCCGGAGACCTTACTCTCAGAAATAGACCAAGCTTTCCTATGGCAAGCACTACAAGAGCCACCGGTAGATGGAGGTTTATCATTTTCTTTGTGGGTTTAATACCCCACCGTCAACGGTCGTGTTCACGCATTACTTGGGGGGAGCGAATCCCCATGTAATTTTCCTCCTGTCTCCAGTATAGCTGTCTCCTGTCTCCTTCTTCAAGGAATGGACCCAAAGTAGCTCAGTGGATGAGCGAGCATCTGGAACGTCCTATTCATCCTCAAAGAGGGTGGGAATATCTACGTAGCTTTGAAATGCGTTTAAAAGTACCACGTCCAGCACATGACAAAGGGGAGATCACAGAGCAAGAACAGTGGAAAAAAAAACTCAACCAGAAAGTCCAAGAAGTAGGGCAAAAACACCCAGAGGCCACAGTTGAAGTCTGGGCAATGGATGAACATCGCTTAGGGTTAAAACCTATATGTAGAAGAGTCTGGGCTCAGTTGGGTAGTCATGCGATCGCCAATGTTAACTGGAAATACCAATGGCTATGGTTATACGGCTTTGTGAATCCAAATAATGGTGAAACTTACTA
>NZ_RCBY01000124.1 GCF_003838195.1 Okeania hirsuta | reverse complement strand
ATTGCGTTTTGCTGGCGCATAACTCCGTTAACGCTCCGCGAAATGTTTGCGGAGCATGACCATAGGAAAGCAATCTAAGCGTCAATTTCCTATTGCATTATTTTAGTTGAAACAGTCCACTACAATCAAATAAATATTGACAGGTATTATGGAGATAGTAGTTTTTACTACTATTACCAAACTATTATAGCAATCGAAGCAAAGGGCGCGGACAGATCAAAAGCTTAAA
The DNA here is from genome assembly GCF_003838195.1 of Okeania hirsuta. Lineage (GTDB taxonomy): Bacteria > Cyanobacteriota > Cyanobacteriia > Cyanobacteriales > Microcoleaceae > Okeania > Okeania hirsuta. The sequence continues at coordinate 23,340 of NZ_RCBY01000124.1, read as the reverse complement.
ACTCAGACAAAGCAAGAATTTCCCTTCTTGGTTCTTCCTTCTTCCTTCTTTCTTCTGCTATAAATGCAATTACATTTACTACTGGCGGTCGATAGAACTTTACCTGCAATAGCTATATAGAACCCATTTGAGATCTATATAATTATGGTAGTCAAGTCTTTTCGCGCATCAATTTTGAGGAAAAATCATCAGCAAGGAGTTGAATTTTTTGTATTATCTCTGCCCACATCTTCCCTCTTCCCTCTTCCCTCTTCCCTCCTGGGAGGGGTTAGGGGTGGGTTGTCTCCTGTCTCCTGTCTCCTGACTCCTAGATAAAAAAACTTGGTATTTATCAAGATACGCTCAGGGGTTCTATAGGTTAATTAATTTTCTCCTTACTATGTAATTGCTAATAAGTCAATTCATGGTTAGGACAACTGAGGAAAATTAGTTCATTATGGTTGGAGATATATGAGGTGATCGCTGCTTTAAACAACGAAATAATCAATATTTGCAGCTTTAAAATTGTATTAGGCAGTAAATACCTATGGATTATATTGAATTTATCATATCACACATATCGAGAAAAAAGGCTGAAAGTATTGAAATTATGTTGAGTAGTTAGGATTTTTTTTACTGTTTTTTGTCAGAGATTAAGGAAAAAAGAAAAAGTATAAAGTTTCTATTTTAACTTATGTCTTTTTCCTTCTTCCCAACTAACTTACATTGTAAAAATTCAGATATTAATATCTGATAGCTGACAACTAAATGCTCACCTTACATTGACCCACGGTTATGAGGAGAATCTAAATCAATCTCCGGACCAACCGGTACAATTTTAGTAGGATTAACATTAGGATGACTCATGTAATAATGCCGTTTAATATGGTCAAAATTACAAGTTTCTTTTATCCCTGGATATTGATAAATATCTTTCAGATAATTCCAGAGATTTGGATAATCCCAAATATGACGTAAATTACACTTGAAATGAACATAATAAACCAGGTCAAAACGAAGCAAAGTAGTAAACATACAAATATCAGCTTCAGTTAAGCGATCACCACACAAATAACGTTGTTTTGATAATATATTTTCCCAATAATCTAAAGCAGCAAATAAATCTTTTACTCCTTCTTCATAAGCTAATTGAGAACCTGCAAAACCCGCTCGATAAACACCATTATTAATTGGCTGGTAAATAGTATCAAGAGTTTTTTCAATAGTATCTTTTAAATCTTCAGGACACAAATTCAGGTCATTTCTAGCAATACCATTAAACTCAGTATCAAACATCCGAATAATTTCACGGGATTCATTATTAACAATAGTATTTTTCTCCTTATCCCAAAGTATAGGTACGGTAACTCTCCCACTATAATTAACATCAGCTTGAAGATAAACTTGCCAAAGATAATTAGTATGATTAATAGTATCAGGAATACATCCTGATTCAGAATCAGAAAATTCCCAACTATTTTGGTCAATTACTGCCCCTACAACTGACAACCCAATAGCATCTTCTAATCCTTTTAACTTTCGCATAATTGCAGTTCGATGTGCCCAAGGACAAGCCCAAGAAATGTATAGATGATAACGTCCTGTTTCTGCCTTAAACCCACTAGAATTATCTGGCGTAATTTTATTCCGAAATGTAGTATTAGGGCGAATAAATCTACCTTGAGAATCTTCTTGTTCTCGTTTAGAGACCCATTTACCATCAATTAAAATACCTAATCCCATGATTACCCCCTCAAAAAATAAAATACTTGTTGAATAATTATCATACTATTTAGGGGTGGGGAGTAGGGGAGTAGGGGAGTAGGGGTACTTTAATATTTTTCACAGTTAAAATGCCTTCAAAGCTAGTAGGGGTAAGGGAAATACGTTGCTCTGGCTAAAAATGGCTCTTTGCGTAGCATTCCGCAGGAAAACCTAGATATATCAGGAAAAAGGTTGATTAAATGTAAAACCTAGACCATATAAGAGTTTGATGCTTTTATTAACATATTTTTTGCCAAAGTACCCGTAGGGGAAATTGAAGTAATAATAGAATTATAAACATATATTATATTATATAATTTTCCATCTATATCAGGAGTCAGAAGGAGAGAGAATCACAAAGATGAGGGTAGTTATGACAATTGGATATTTTTTTTATGTTCAATCAAACCGATTTGATATAACTCCTAAAAAAACTAGCTTATAACAATTAACTAGGAGTTTTCCTAGCTTTTTTTCTAGCCTTTAATAACTCCAAATTTTTTTTCAAAATCATCATAGCATCTTGATTTTTTTTTCTATATATAACCCCCCTTTCAATACTTTTGACTTTTAACTTTTTACTTTTTACTTCCGCGTAGCGGAACTGGCTTCTTTTCTAGCCTTTAATAACTCCAAATTTTTTTTCAAAATTACCATAGCATCTTGATTTTTTTGTTCTATATATAATTCTCCAGCTTGCAAAAAATTTTCTACACTTTCATCATCTTGACGTAGATTAGCAAAAGCCAAACCCCGATTATGATAAGCTTCAGCAATAGTTGAATTATTTTTCAGAACTTCAGCAAACTTATTTATTGCCTGTTGATAATTTCCCTTTTGAAAAGCCTCACATCCTTGTTGAAAATTTACTTCTGCCTCTGATGGTATTGATGAAGATGCTGAAATGAATTCTGTAAATAGGACAGAAATACTACCTTTTCCATGATAAGCATATATCATAGCACCAATACCAATGCTACTTATTAATCCAAAAAAGAGTAACCAAGTTAGAAAATTTGTAGTTTCCATATATTAATATAGTTCTAAGTAAATTGAATTATTACTATTCAAGATTTAAGAATCAAGTTATTGATTATTATAGCAATTCTATTTAAGTTGTAATATTTTGATGGTAGGAGTGTTAACGATAGTTATGCGAAGCTAACGGCCTCCGCTTTACATTTCGCGGAGCATTAACGTAGTTGTACGCTAGCAAAACGCCCGTACAGGAGTCAGGAAGACCGAGTCAGAATTTTAAAGGTTTTCAATTCAAATTAACTATGATCAAAATTGTCATATAAAATCCAGTTATACAGTTATCGCACTTTCTACTTCCATTCAATGCAGATATAAAATGCCAGAATATCTCCAGATAATTCCCACTCTCATCCTGACTTTCTCCTGACTCCTGACTCCGAGCACGATACGATAACTAATATCATGTTCCCCCTCCGGGGGAGCTACGCTAACGGTTGAATACTTACACTTTGCAGGAAGGAAGGCAGAAGGCAACCCACCCCTCGCCCCTCCCCCTGCCAGGAGGGGAAGGTAGAAGGGAAAGAAAGCTTCAAGGCCAGAAGTTTTTTTATAACTGATTATCCGTTAGCGCAGCTCCCCTGGAAGGGGAACATAATATAATTACCTGAATTATATATCACAACCAATTTAGGATTGCTATAAGTAATTTTTCCCAGAAAAAATGTTTTAAATTATAGCGTTTTTATCTAGTGTCTAATTGTATAAGTTAATTTATTTATTAGAAGAATGAAAAAAGCCTAAACTCACCTAAACTCAAACGAAGTCAACTCAAAAATAATATTACTAATTTTTGCAGCTAAACACTAGGATGTGGAGACCAAGTACTATGAAAAAGGTATGGAGGGAATAGTAAAGGAGGTAAAACAGCATTAAATAGTAGCAAATACAAGAATATAAGGTAATCAATTTATTCGTCACATTCTTTTTTCATGCATGGTCTTAGTGATAAAAAACTTCCTTCTTTTTTCCTCCTGACTCCTCCATTGACAACTGAATTGATCTTTCTCTTAATCAGGTTAAATAATTTCATTACAAGAGCAAGGTAGAATTGAGAAGATAATTTACCAGTGAACTTAATACCAATGGATAGTAAATTAGTCAACCAGGCTAGATATTGGCCTTTGCTGTTATCCGTGCTTATATTAAGCTCCTGTGGAGGTGAAACACCACAAGCAGCAGCACCCCCACCTACTGCCGTCAAAATAGCCAGAGTCGATCGAACTCAAGTGGCAGACAGCACAGAGTATATCGCAACAGTAGAAGGAAAAGAAAGAGCAACTATTACGCCAAGAGTAAGTGGACAAGTCAGCCAAGTATTTGTATCACTAGGTAACAGAGTTAAAAAAGGAGACCCCATACTGCAAATAGATCCTTCTCAACAACAGGCAGTTCTTGATAGTAATATTGCTCAGATAAGTTCAGCTCAGGCACAATTAGATAGTGCAGAAGCTCAACTAAGAGCCTTGAGAGATGATAAAACGGAACTAATTGCCCAAAGAGAATTAAATTCTGAAAGAGCTAATCTAGACAATGCTGAAGCAAACCTCCGGAGGGAACGTCAGGAACTAAATAGATTACTAGCTGAATTTGGCTTTCTGTCTGAAGAAGCTAATTTAGAAAATACTCAAGCAACTCTCAGGTCAGAGCGTCAGGAACTAAATAGATTACTAGCTGAATCAAGTTCTTTATCAGAAGAAGCACAATTAGAAGATGCCGAAGCAGCTTTACGAGCACAAAGAGCTGAAAAAGAAAGAAGGGAAGCGACTTTAGAATACCAAAAAATTGAACAAGTAAGATTTTCCACTTTGTATGAAGAAGGAGCTGTCCCTAAAGAAAGGTTTGACCAAGCTACCCGTGACATTAGACAAGCTGAAGCTGAAATAGATGCTATAGAACAAGAAATTGATGCAGCACAAGCACAAGTAGAAAGTGCCAAAAAAGACTTACAAAGACGCACAGGTACATTAGATGCTCAAATAGCAGCTCAAAAAGAAGTTATAGATGCTGCTAAAGCACAGGTAGAAAGTGCCAAAAAAGACTTACAAAGACGCACAGGTACATTAGATGCTCAAATAGCAGCTCAAAAAGAAGTTATAGATGCTGCTAAAGCACAGGTAGAAAGTGCCAAAAAAGATTTGCAGCGTCGTATTGAAACTTTAGATGCTCAAATAGCAGCTCAAAACGAACAAATTTCCTCTCAGGAAAGTCAGGTAGCTCAAGTTCGCGGTCAACTACAACAAACTCAGGCAAATGCAGTGGCAGAACAAGTAGAGTTACAATATTACAATATTCTTGCTCCTATTAGTGGGGTGGTTGGAGAAGTAAAACCGAAAGTGGGTGATTATGTAGATAGTCAAACTCCATTAACCACTATTCAGGACAATAATACTTTAGAAGCTAATATTAATATTCCTATAGACCGACTTCCTGAAATTAGACTAGGTACACGAGTTGAATTACTTCAACAAACAGGTCAATTAATTGGTAGCAGTAGGATATCTTTTATCTCTCCAGATACAGGTCAAGGAACTCAAACTGTTTTAGTTAAAGCAATATATGACAATGGGGAAAAGAAACTGCAAACTAACCAGCAGGTAAAGGCAAGAGTCATCTGGGAAGAAAAGCAAGGATTAACTGTTCCTATTACTTCTGTCAGACGGATCGGAGATCAAGCTTTTGTTTTTGTTGCAGAAGAGAAAATCATGGATGGTGAGAAAAAGTTGATTGCAACTCAAAAACCTGTGAAGTTGGGAAGCATTCAAGGTCAAGATTATCAAGTAATTGAGGGATTGAAAAGCACTGACAAAATAGTTGTTTCCGGTGTGGTAAAACTCCGGAATGGTATACCTATTGCTGATGATTCTGAATTGGGCAATCCCATTGAGAAGAAAAATGAGAAACAGTCCCTCTAAAATATAGATGGGGAGATGGGGGACAGAATATTGAAGTAGTTATAGAATTCTAAATATATTAGACATCTCCAAAAATCAAAAATCAAATCAATTATCGTACAGAAATTATCAATTATTTCCCCCTCCATACCTATTCCCTATTCCCTCTTTTCTGGAGATGTTTATTATATAACTGGATTCTATAGCAATGTGCGCTGGCATATTTACAAATTATAAGAGGTGTCCAATAGCTAAAATCTTATATTATAGGTTTTTTATTCCCCCTGTTGCCTGTTGCCTGCGCGCAGCGCTATAACTGATAACTGATAACTGATTCATTATGCTTTTAAGTATTGCTGATACCTTTATCAAACGGCCTGTCTTAACGACAGTCTGTACAATCATAATTATATTAGCGGGGGCAATTTCAATTCCATTGTTGCCCATTGCCCAATTACCACAACTAGCTAATACCGAAATTCAAGTATCATCAACCTATATTGGAGCTGATGCTCAAACCACAGAAAATACCGTAACCACAATTTTAGAAAGAGAAATTAACGGTGTTGAAGACATGAAATATATGTATTCCAACACCAGTAATAGCGGTCAGACGAGTATTAATATTGTATTCCCTAATGATGTAGACCGAGACACCGCTCAGGTTAATGTTCAAAACCGAGTTTCTCAAGCAGAAGCTTCTTTACCAGATTTAGTCAGACAAACAGGTATTACTGTAGAAGCTGCATCTCCTAATATTCTCTTAGTGATTGCCACTTACTCAGAAAAAGATGAAAATGGCAACTTTTACTACAGTCCTGACTTTATGAGTAACTATATTGATCTCAACGTCTTAGATCAAATTAAGCGTATTCCTGGAGTTGGTCAGGCGACAATTTTAGGAGAACGGAAATATGCCATGCGCATTTGGCTTAACCCCCAGAAAATGGCAGTTCGTGAATTAACAGCTCAGGATGTAGTTAATGCTTTGCAAGAACAAAATATTCAGGTGGGAGCAGGTAAAATTGGTCAAAACCCAGCACCACCAGATTTAGTTTATGAAATTCCTCTGCAAGCTATTGGTAGGTTAAAAAATGCCCAAGAATTTGAGGATTTAGTGCTGAAAGTAGATGAAAATGGTACTTTGGTTAAGGTTAGAGATATAGGTAGAGCTGAACTTGGAGCGGAAAATTATGATCTAGTTACCACATACAATGGAGACCCGACTACGGGTTTAGCAATTTATCAACTTCCTGGCAGTAATGCTCTAGAAACAGCAAATCAAATCAAAGCTACAATGCTGGAGCTTAGTCGGAGTTTTCCCCCCGGATTAGAATATAGCGTTGCTTATGATACAACGTTATTCGTGGAAGTATCATTGCAAGAGGTAGTTATTACTCTACTCCAAGCTGTAGGATTAGTGGTTTTGATTATCTTTATTTTTTTACAAGATTGGCGAGCTACCTTGATTCCAGCGATCGCTATTCCTGTAGCTTTAATTGGGGCAATGGCTGGTTTGAAAATTTTGAATTTTGAAATTAATACTCTGACTTTGTTTGCTTGTACTTTAGCATCAGGTCTGGTGGTGGATGATGCGATCGTAATTGTGGAAGCAGTCTCAAGTAAAATTGAACAAGGAATGAAGGCAAGGCAAGCAGCATTGGATGCGATGGAGGAACTTACTGGAGCAACGATCGCTACCTCCTTAGTATTGATGGCTGTGTTTATTCCGGTTTCATTCTTCCCTGGAACAACAGGAGTAATTTACAAACAATTTGCTTTGACTATTGCTTTTGCCGTTGCCTGCTCAACTTTTAATGCTCTGACCTTCTCTCCTAGTATATCTGGTTTGTTACTACGTCCAAAACAAGAAGCTACCGGACTCTTGGGTTGGATATTTGATACCTTTAACCAAAGTTTTGATTGGATACAAGACAAATACGGTAAATTAGTCAGCTTTCTCACCCGCATTAATATCATAGTAATGGGGATTTTTATTGCGGGTCTCGTGGCAACTGTTTGGATGTACGGTTTAGTTCCTGGTGGATTTGTTCCCGAAGAAGACCAAGGTTATTTTATCGTCATTTATCAAGCTCCTGACGGAGTTTCCCTCAATTATAATAAGAATGCTGCAGCCAAAATTCAACAGGAAATTGAGGAGATTGACGAAATCAAATCTTCTTTTGGTGTTGCTGGGTTTGGTTTTGATGGTCTCAACCCTAGTCAAGGGGTATTTTTCGTCCTACTTAAACCTTGGGAAGAACGAACTTTACCAGAGCAGTCTGTTTATGGCATCACCAGAAGATTAAATGGAGCGTTGCAAGGAATAAAAGAAGTGAATGCCTTTGCTGTAAATGCCCCACCAGTACCTGGATTAGGTAGTACAGGAGGTTTTGAGTTTCAGTTGCAAGACCGAAGTGGTAGTTTGCCTATTCAAGCATTACTCGAAAATGGTAATCGATTAATTGGGGCAGCTAATTCCCCAGAATATCGTAGTTTACAAGCTGTTTATAGTCAGTTTAGCGCTAATAAGCCTCAGAAGCAAATTGAAGTTTTACGCGATCGCGCTAAGGCATTAAATGTGAATGTTAATGATATATTTTCTACCTTACAAATTTATTTCGGTTCGTCTTATGTGAATGATTTTGTTTTAGGGCAACGCCAGTATCGGGTTTATGTTCAAGCGGAGCCTGAATTTCGTTCTAAACCTGATGATATTAATCAATTGTATGTCCGCTCTGTTGATGGTGAAATGATTCCCCTGGGAAGTTTAGTCAGAATCAAAGATTTTGTCGGGCCGGAGATTATCACCCACTATAACATTTTCCGTTCCATGAAAATTCAAGGTGGACCTGCTCCTGGTTATAGTTCTGGGCAAGCGATCGCTGCCATGGAGCAAGCCTCGGAAGAATTGTTAGACCCTGGTTTTGGTTATGCTTGGCAGGGCAGTGCGTTAGAGGAAAAATCATCTGGTGGTGCAGCACCGATTATTTTTGGCTTGGGTTTTGTGATGGTGTTTTTGGTACTAGCAGCACAATACGAAAGCTATATCGACCCTTTAATTATTATGCTCTCGGTACCACTGGCGGTATTAGGCGCTCTGGTAGCAATTTGGTTTCGATCAAATATACTTATGGCTGGCTCTGTTTGGCCAGTGGTTACAAATGATATGTATGCTCAGGTTGCCTTAGTGATGTTAATTGGTTTGGCTTCCAAGAACTCAATTTTGATTGTAGAATTTGCCAACCAGTTAAGGGATAAGGGTGTAAATATTACTAAGGCAGCAATTACAGCAGCAGAGCAACGTTTTCGACCAATTCAGATGACGGCAATCTCCAGTTTGATTGGTTTTATGCCTCTAGTTATTGCTACTGGGGCAGGTTCGAGTAGTCGTTGGTCTCTTGGTACTGCAATATTTGGGGGAATGTTGTTTGGTACTCTTTTGAGTTTGTTGATTACTCCTAATTTATATATTGCTGTTAAAAATTTGGAGGGATGGCTGTTGGAGGGTGAAAAACCTAAGAAGTCAGAGCGACCTGATTTGTCAAATTATGATGATGCTCATTCTCATGGATATGAATCTGTTGATGATGGTATCAAAGATAGCGATCGCGAGCACACTGTCACTGCAAATGGTTCCAATGGTTCATCTGAAAATCAAGCTAATTCTACAGAAAATACTACCTCTGATTCTGATATTGATGAGGTTGTCAGACAGAAGCCACCTCAAAGTTAGATCGAGCTAGTATTATTGCAGAAGGAAAAAGGAAAAATCTGGCGTTTTCTGAATTTTAAGCTTTTGATATGTCAAATACAGTGCTTAAGATTATTTCACTATCCAAGTCTTTGATGATTTATACCATGTCCGATAGCGCAGTTATAATTAGCCTCTCTCTAAGAACTCAGTATTATCTGTCAAAAATATTATCAAGTATGAAATTTTGGACTCGACCTGCTGAGTAGCTAAGTGGATCTATTTAATCTAGGACATAAGCTTCCCGTAAAACCTAAGTCATTTGACAGAAAGATTCTTAAAATATGGAAAAGAATATATTTGAAACAATTATCTTCGTGATAGGTTCTAATCAAATCAAGCATTTGTCATACTTATAGTGACTTTCAGCTATTCATTATAAAGGAGTGTATCCATGGCCTTAAAAGTAGCTATCAATGGATTTGGCCGTATTGGACGTCTAGTTTTCCGTGCTGGACTTAACCATCCCGACTTAATCGAGTTTGTTGGGATTAACGATTTAGTACCACCACCAAACCTAGCCTATTTATTAAAATATGATTCAACTCATGGACGTTTCCAAGGAGATGTGTCAGCTTCAGATGATGGTATGACAATTAACGGAAAATTGATTCCATGTGTATCAGTTAGAAATCCTGCTGAACTACCCTGGAAAGAAAAAGGTGCAGATTATGTAGTTGAGTCTACAGGATTATTTACCACTTTTGACGGTGCTTCAAATCATTTGGCAGCAGGCGCAAAGCGAGTCATTATTTCAGCTCCAACAAAAGATCCAGATAGGGTAAAAACCTTGTTGATGGCTGTTAATCACGATCAATTCGAGCCTACCGAAGATACTATTGTTTCTAATGCTAGTTGTACTACTAATTGTTTAGCCCCTATTGCTAAAGTTATTGATGATAATTTTGGTTTGGCAGAAGGTCTAATGACAACTGTTCACGCTATGACTGCTACTCAACCAACTGTAGACGGTCCGAGTAAAAAAGATTTTCGGGGTGGACGTGGTGCAGCTCAAAATATTATTCCCGCTTCTACTGGTGCAGCAAAAGCAGTAACTCTGGTTTTACCACAATTAAAAGGCAAGCTGACTGGTATGGCATTCCGGGTTCCGACTCCAGATGTTTCTGTAGTTGATTTAACTTTCAAGAGCGAGAAGTCAACTAGCTACAAAGAAATTTGTGCAGCGATGAAAGCTGCTGCCGAAGGACCGATGAAGGGTATTCTTGGATATACTGAAGACCCTGTAGTTTCGACTGATTTTACCAGCGACTCTCACTCTAGTATTTTTGATGCAGGTGCTGGAATTGAACTTAACTCCAATTTCTTTAAGGTTGTTTCTTGGTATGATAATGAATGGGGTTATTCTTGTCGAGTAGTAGATTTAATGTTATCAATGGCACAAAAAGAAGGTATTTTAAGTCAATAGCTAACTAACAATAATTCAATTATGGTAGAGGCGTGGAGTGCCTCTACATTTTATTCTTCTTTTGTTTCTCTAGTTCATAGGTATAGCAGTTGTAATTACTGTATTTGGTATATCAAAAGCTTAAAAGTCAGACAACACCAATATTTTTCTTCTTCCTTCTTCCTTCTTCCTTCTTCCTTGTGCCATATCATAATATAATTATATAAAAATAAGTTAAATGGAGTCAGCTTTTATGTCTGAACTACCACCACTGAATAAAGAAACTATTCAGGCAATTATTGATGAAAAAATTGATGATCATACTGTTAATCAATTAGTTTGGTATTATCTTGGTTATCGCTATGATGCTAATACTGATAAATGGGATGCTTCTAGTGTCGCACCAGAGTGGCGAGATGAATATCTAGAACCTCCTAATTTTATTGAATTTCGCCCGCCCACTGTCAAGTTAACTCGTTCTATTCCTAAAGAAAATAAACAGTTACTGAAGCAAAAGTTAGGTTTTAAAGGTTATAAAATAGGAGAATTTACTCCTGTGCAAGCACGCCGTGCTACTATGGCAAATTGGCTTTTAAGCTACATGGAAATTAGTAGTCGTTGATATTTTTTATATCAAATTGTAGTAAATATCTTTATAAATTTTCATACATTGTAGAGACTTTCATTTCAATAGAATGTTTCTACATTTTTTTCACTATAATAATGATTTGATTTGTCAAAAATCTAATAATGGCCAAGAAGTGAGGTTGTTCAACCGAATTTGATATTATAATATTATGTTCGGATACTTAGGGATTGCTGATTAAATCTAAAAGCATTTACAGATAAAGGTTTTAGCCTTTTTAGAACGAAAAAAAAGTGCAACTTTTTAAGCTTGAGCGACCAAAAAGTTAGGATTTTGGGCTAACTACGGCAAAAAAATAAAGGGATAAATATATCCGACTACCTCCTCTAAATCCCCAATTCCTCCTGACTTCCCCTCCTGGGAGGGATTAGGGGTGGGTTGACTCCTGACTTCTGACTCCTACCCCTGCCAAAAGACTTTTTCAGCAAACCCTAATTAGTTATAATAATAGTTATAATGGAGTTTTTGTTTGTAGTTGGGCTTTAGCCCTTTACAGAACTTTTGATATTGATGAACCACATTATCACAATCACGCACCCTATAGGGACATTCCATGGAACGTCCTTACTGTAGTCTACCGGAATGAAAACCCTTGTAAATATTGGCCTTAGGGCTAAAGCACAACTATGAACCTAATTATAACTGTTCTACTGTAAGCGTAGCTCCCCAGAAGGGGGCACATAATATTACCTAATTGCCAGATATTTTTTCACATTTTCACAACCAAAATTAGGATTGCTATAGATGTCTATTGATTGATTAAATTGAACTAATCTTCTACACATCCATCTAGTTTTTCTGAATTTTTTTCCAAAATTATGACATCCGAGCTACTCTCTATTTTTGCTTGTTGAATCCAACCTTTATCTTTTGGTTGTAGTAAAAAATTAGAAAATTCTAGGTCAATATTTGAAGGAGTTTCAGTTGCACAAATCTGTAATTCTAACCAATTTTCTTCCGATTGATTCAATTTTCTAGTTACTTGGAGAATACTACCATCACCAACTGTACCTTTAACTGTCTTATTTGTTGTATTATTTAGTAATTCAATTGGTTCATGTAAGCTTTCGCGATCATGACCGCCATGACTAATCAATATAAATGAACCTATATCCAAAGATAAACTAGGAGAAAATATAGAATTTGTTTGTTGACTAGGGTTTTTCGTATTTCCTGCAAAAGTATTATTCTTTGGAGAGCTTACATCCAATGGCTGTGTTATTTTTTTTTGCTCTGTTAATCCTTTTACTAAAGGACTTAAAAAATATGCCAATATTCCACCTAATACCAGAAGTATCAGAATTCCTGACAAGTAAAACCACCCACTTTTATATTCTGAGTCATATGGAAAATTTTTGGGTTTATTGTCGAAAAATTGATTATCTGATGAATTAAATTCCGAATTTTTTCGTGATTTTTCTACTTTTAAATGCTGAACTTTTACAGGTGGAACAGACAATTCTGTTATCTGACCTTTATCAGTTACTTGATAATACACTAAAGCTACTGTTACATTATCATGACCATTTGTGGCGTTAGCAATTTCTATTAATCTATCTCTCACTGTAGCTAGATTTGTTTTCCCTTCTAGCAATGGTAATATTTCTGTTTGCCAATATTGTTCTACTCGATTTTTATCGCTTAAACCATCAGAACAAATCAAGAAAATACTATCTTCATCTATTGGAAAACGTTGTACAGTTGGATGTAAACTTGTTGAGGCCGTAATACCCAAAGCTTGTACTAGAGCACCTGATGCAATTTGGTTGACGGCATCTTGATATAAAGAGTAGCCTAATCTGACTTGACGAGTCGCAACATCATCATCTAGAGTTACTTGATAGCATCGAGTCGGAGTAATCCAGTAAGCACGACTATCTCCTACATGAGTGATGTAGAGTTCGTGTAGATGGGCGAGTGCCATAACTAGAGTTGTTCCCATCCGTTGACGACCTTGGCGTTGCTCGTTATCATTACGCTCATAAATGGCATCATTAGCGGCATAAGCAGATTCTTCTAATTTTGTAATTATAGTCAGAGGATCGCCATCTTCAGGTATGTTCTGTAATCTTTGGCACAAAACTTTAATTGCTAACTCTGATGCTTCTTCTCCTCCTTCTTGACCACCAATACCATCGCAGACCATAGCTACTGTTTTATAACTCGGTGGATAGCTAATGGCTGTTTTGCTGGGTGGGTAACAAGCATCTTCATTGTTAGAACGATTAGGTCCGGTATCTGTAGCAGTGGCAATGTTAATTTTTCTAATTTGCGATCGCCCCAATAATTCCAGAGCTTGATCTAGTTGTACTATAACCTGATCGGCATTGTAGACTTCACCTGCAATCATTTGGTGAAACAGTTGTTTCAAGAATTTTTCTACTGCTGGATGAGCATTGCTTGCCCATTTCTGCCAGAATCTACCTAAGTGCTGCAATGTCAAAGATTTTTGATCTGCCTGTAGCTCTAATAAGCGTACTAATTGTCCTTCTACCCGCAGATTTTCTGAATTTAGCAAACTAGAAGCTACTTTTTGCACATTCAACGGTTGCCAAAGTTGAGCTATTTGCCATAACCAATTTAACTGTCGCATTGCTGTAGCATGTTTCCATGATGTAGCTATTTTTGGCATTAAGCTTCCTGAATTGGAATTAATTGGCCCTGCTTCTAAAAGCCAAATTTTTCGAGTCCCTTTTTTTTCTGTTACTGATATAATTCCAAAAACTTGAGGAATATGAAGTCTATAGGGAAATAATCTTAAATATGGTTCTATTTTTCCCGGAATTTCTTCGGGCATCTGGGGCGTTTTTTCTGGTTGAGTATCCATTAGTATTCGATCGTCTTGAACTTGATAACGATCTACTATTATTTCTCCTGGCCGATAGGTTTTTATCCCTTCACCTATAACCCACAGGTAGTGTTTTGGCATAGTGTTTTGCATCAGGGCTCCTCGCAGCTTTCGGCCATTTCTTTGATCGGTTAGATTTATCTTTAATTATTTATGCTAGTTGAATTAGGTCTTTGTTCTTGATTTTTCAGCATAATTTCAATATCTATCTAAAAATATCTAATTCCTAAACTGTTTTACTGATAAAACTATAAATATTATCTTGATTGTCAGTTGTACTAAGTTAATTTTATCATATATTGTTTTTAATCATGTGACGTGATTCATGTCTAAATTTTCTGATTCTAATGCTCTTAGTAATTTTACCAATCAAGAAACTAATTACAAACAGCCACTTCCTCAGTATAGATATAGATTAGCTGTTAACTCAACTTAAACATTCTCATGAATTATATTATAAAATGTTTAATATGGAAATTTTTGCTTTAGTCGAAACTCTAGAGCAATTTTTTCCTGATACTTGGAGTCAGTCAATTTATGGCCAATTGTCAGGTATCTATGAAGCAATTTTTACAACATTATCAAAGTATCTAATCCGATAACAGTGATGTTATCAGATTATTATCAGGACTTACGCAAATTGATTTTTAAACCACTATCTGTAGGGGCGAATGGTATTCGCCGTCGCTATATGTATAGTCTCTGCGTAAGTCCCGATTGATTATATTAGAGATTAAATTTTAATATCCTATTGAGCTTCAGGGTCAATGTCTACTCTTGGTAGTCCTAGGCTATAGTTATTGACACGACTACCAAGATTATAGCTAATTTGACCTGATTGTAATAGCGATCGCACAAAATGCTCTAAATCGGAACCTATACGACGTAGGTTGTATTCAGTTAAATCTTCCCCACTACAAGATTCTACCAGATCGTCAAACTTTCTGTAAATCTGCTGCACGGCAGTATCATTCCAGTTAAGTTCGTTATCGGGGTCGATATCGAGGGTTAATACCTGATCATCAGGAACAAGTTCATTGTCTTCTATAACTCCGGCAAAAATACGAATATGTCTAGTTGTTGACTTTAATAGCATGAGTAATTTTCTCTCTATGACTTTTTGTTAAATTCTATCGTAAGTATTGAAGTATCAAATTACTTAACTTTATGGGTTAAAAAATTCTCACGGAAAAATATTCAGATAATTCACGCTAAAACACTATATTAATAGGATTAAAGCTATAGTGCTACGCTATATTTAGTGTTTATAACTAAAAAATTTGTAACAGCATTTCTGAATAGTAATGCTATGTTTGATTACCGTCTCCCTATCTCTCTATCTCCCTATCTCCCCATGAGTTACAGCGGTTTTCATATTGATCAACCACATCGTCACAATCAAAATCCTGTAGGGACGTTCCAGAACGTCCTTACTGTGGTCTACTTAAATGAAAAGCGCTGTAAAGATAAATAGTAAACTTTTTGAGATTTGGTATAACATCAAGTTCGCTAAATTCGGTATAAAAAAATGTTCCATCACAAGCGCCATTGCCAAATCTTTCTCGATATTCCCCTCCTGGGAGGGGGAGGGGCGAGGGGTGGGTCTCCATCTCCCCATTTCCCTATTTCCCGATCTCCCCTACTCCCCTACTCCCCTACTCCCATTCTGGACCCATTAACTTACCTCTTAATTGCCATTTACCTAACTTGGGGTCATCAACTTCTAGTAACCCACTGTATAACTCTTGTTTGGTGTATGGACTATCTAAAACAGGCCAATTTTTTAAAATTCTTTTTTCCCCATTAACTACTGCGTCCCCAATAGCACCATCTTGCTTATATGTCATAACTATGCGATCGCCAGCTAAACTCAAATAACTTAAACGCCCTTGACTCTCCCATTCCCTATCATCAACGAGAGTTTTATCCAAGGCCTGTTTTAAACTTTCAAAATCTCCAATATCAGCTACTCTTGCTACATCAGTAACCCAAGCTGTCCTTTTTCCTTTAGCAACCATTGCTTGATATTCTTTATATTTCCGAGATAATGGTTGTAAACTTACCTCTGCTGCCCAAGGTCGAGCACATAGCCAAATATTTTCAATGCGCCAAATATACCAATTTTTATATTTTCTCGGTTCGCCATAACGCTTTGGCAAAACTAAATGCGACTGTGCTGGCACTCCTGCTTGCAAATCTCGATCGCTGAGAATTAACTGAAATATTACTGCTCCCTGTTGTTGAACATATTGATCGCCGGGACTACGTCCA
Source organism: Okeania hirsuta (assembly GCF_003838195.1). GTDB lineage: Bacteria > Cyanobacteriota > Cyanobacteriia > Cyanobacteriales > Microcoleaceae > Okeania > Okeania hirsuta. The sequence continues at coordinate 6,744 of NZ_RCBY01000124.1, read as the reverse complement.
GTTGCTCGGGGTCCATGATAAGTGCCACCTAAACCTACTACTGCGTTATTAATGCCTTCAGGGTCGCGCACTACTAACTTATAAGTAGTATATTGTGCACTAATTGTACCCTCGACTTGATAACTGCGAGTAGGCTCTAATAAAGTTCCTAAACTATAGTCCTCAGTTATATAGAATTTTTCCCATAAGCGGTTTCCTTGAGAGTAACTATAGTAAATTGGATGACTTGCTCTGAGCTGAAATGGTAATGGCACTTGTTTACGAGCGAGTGCCCTCAGATGTTCTGGAGGACGATATGTGCTTAGAGCTGCTGGCAATGCTAACCTAGCAGTACCATTTCTCATCTTTTCTGCAGCTTCAGTGCCTTCTCCCCACCACATCCATGCTACTGCACCTAACTCAGTATTCCAGGTACTGCGATCGAAACCACGACTTTCTGCACCTCCAGCAGTCCCCCAACTTAGTCTTAGTGCCATATTAGTTGCATACCAATCTAATAAACCTTTTGCCAGTTTTTTCAATTCTGGGTCGCGAGCAAAATCATATAGATTGAGTAATCCACCAATACTATATCCATAATAAGTGGAAGAATGAAATTCTCCTTGTCCAATAGTTAAAAACTTATTCAGCTCTGCTCGCAACCATGCCTCATTTGTGGCTTCACTTGCAGGGTCTTCTACAGGCCAACCACTTCCATCCATCAACGCTAAACCAGATGCACGTTGCATAAACATATGATTTTCTGTTCCAGTTTTTATCCAGTTGAAAACTTTCGGTCGTTGTAGTTGATTTTTGTAAGATGCTAATACATCAGATGGCATTTTATCTCTAAATAAAAAGAAAATTCGCACATCTAGATAACTACGGAAGTGATAAAGGCTTGGTTTATCTTTATCTAGTTGGAATAAAATTTTCCAGGTTTTTTCTTGATTATAAAGTTCTCCTATTTGTGTATCTTCTAAACTTAATCTGGCTAAAATTACTGGCAGTAGATATTTATGAGGGTCTCCAATTTTTCTTGGTCTCCACCAACTATCTAGTTCTTTTAAGTCTACGGCTGCTAGTTTCTTACGAATTGCCAAACTTCTTGCTTGAAATTTACTTTCTTCTTCTACAGTATTTGGCTGTAACAATGTTGTATTGTTTTTGTTATCTATTTTCTGTGTTTTTGGGCTGTTTTTTTGACATCCTAAAATTATGAAATTCAAGGCTATAGTTAATATTATTACTATGGGAGTATAATTTTTTTGCTGATTTTTCATATACTTTTAAACTCTTACTTAAAGTATTTTTTTTATGCCATTTGCTTGATTTATCAATACTTTTGAATGCTATATAGTACTTAATATTTATACAGTGGCAATAGTAACAGTTAATATCAATTATTGATTAAATATAACATTCAAATTATTGGTTATATGATATAATTATTCCCTTAATTATGCTGAATAAGTATCTTTTGTCAAAAAAATCTGGCAACCATTGATTAATATGATTATCCTTAATATCTTATACTATTTTTTTTGTAACTATGGATTGAATAATTTTGTTGAATATTTTTTTCTATGACCTTATTCTGCTAATAATTATTCTCTTTTATAGAGTGTAACTTCATAGAAAAATGGCATAAATTACAGAATTATGCTTTAACTATGGTGACATAAGTCACGAATTTTCTAGATAAATATAACTTAGAGTAAATTTTTTATCACAGTTATTAATTGTTAAATTGGGGATACTATAAACAGTATATTATGATGATGAACTACTATGAACTATCAAACCCTTTTACCAGAAGTAATTATTGCAGAGTTAGTATTCCAAGTCTATGGATTTGGTATTTTGACTAAAGAACACAGAAAACAGCTCAGAAATTTATTTTTATACCATAATTGGAGTGAAGAAGATACAACAGCTATTAATCGATTACTTTATGGGGTTCGGCGTGGATAGCTGAGGATAGCAGATTGATATTTTTGCTATTCAGCTTGGCTAATAATCATAAAATTTATTTTTTTTAAAAATACCCCTTTTCTAAATTATTTGAAAGATATAACATACCTTTACCTTTAAATAACACAAAAATTTCAGCTTGTAGAAAATTGGTATAGCATTTCTTAAGAAGTGTGAGATACAACGGAAGGGCGATGCTTCATTTAATAAAATATAATGATTGTGGCTTGAAATACAAGTGACAGTTTTAGGTAAAATTAAAACTATCCTATTTTTAGGTTATCACTATTATTTTAAAGTTCAAAAATGAGCAATCTTTACATCTCTTGGTTAGACTATCATCAAAAAATTGAGTATCTAGCAGCAAAAATTTATCAATCTCAATGGCAGTTCAATCAAATTGTTTGTTTGGCTAGAGGAGGATTACGAGTAGGAGATATTTTGTCTCGCATTTTTAAAAAACCTTTAGCGATTCTAGCTACTTCCTCTTATGGTGGTATTAAAGGCCAGGAACAGGGTAAGATGATCATAGGAAAAAATTTAACTATGACTACATATCGTTTAGGTAGTCATGTGTTGCTAGCTGATGATCTAGTAGATTCGGGAGTTAGTATAGATAAGTCTATCGGTTGGCTTCAGGATAATTATGGTCAAGAAATTCAGGAACTCAAAACAGCAGTTTTGTGGTATAAGGCTTGCTCTATATTTGAACCTGACTACTATGTTGATTATTTGCCAGATAATCCTTGGGTCCATCAACCGTTTGAAATATATGAACAAATAAGTGCTGCTGATTTAGCTTTTACTTTGACTAGGATGAACATAGATCGGTAGGGAGACAAAATTATTTGTATATTTAATGCTCAAGTATATTTTCTATTCCCTGTTACCAAACCGGGCATTCCCTAGCTCCACTAAATTGTTAAATTAATTTGTGATACTATGTGAGGATGATTAAGTATAATAAGAATATTTGACTGAAGCGATCTTGAATGAATATCCCAAATTTTTGCTCCGTTTCCACTGTTCCTTATTGAATTTACACCTACGACCTACCATCTAAGAACTTTATTATGACTAATTAAGCGTACATTATATTACAGGTACTTGTGGATAGAGATATTTAAGTTTCATTGAATACTTTACTTTTTTTGTAAAGATTTTATAGATGTAGAAAAAAAATTTATAGTATGTTAGGAAATCCCTAAATTAACTAAACTTGTTATGGCAATTAGAGTATAATATCTAGGCTTAAATAAGTGAACAATTTTAATTGCCTAATTTCAGGCTGAGGTTTTATGGTAAAGTTTATTATTAATAATAGTATATATTTATTGAATTTGCTATGTTTGCTCCTAAACTAACCTTGAATATGGTGGAAGGGTCTATATCTTTTGATTTTAGTCCTGAAGCTGCAAAGAATTTACAAAGTGTGATCATTCAATTAATGCAACAATTAAAAACTGCTGCTGGTAGTCCAGGAAAATTAACTCCACAGAAACCTATGGAATATCAGTATACAGGAGATGTCTTTTTAGAAATATTTTGCAATCCTAATATTTGGCCTAGTCCTTTTGCCGCTAAAGTTTTGATTACTTTACGAGATGAGCGGATTCGGATTACTACTGAAGCTGAACTTACTAGGCTTAATGAGGATATTAGTCAATATTTAGAGCAAGTAGGCTGAAAATGTTCAACTTTAGAAAATATACCAAATATCTAGCAAATAAATAATATTATGTTCCCTTGAATAGTTATGATTGAGATAGTAGAAGAGTAGGTACAATAGTAGAGACTTGGTCTTGAAGTTAGAAGATACATTTTTTCATCAGGCGCTGATCCGCACATGATATAAGTATTTTGTCAAACTTTTGTAGAGACTTTCCATGGAAAGTTCCTGCACTATCTTTTGAAGATATATAGCAGGAAACAGGGAATAGACAACAGCGGTGTGACCCCGCGGGGTGCGACAGACAGTAAGCGGTAGAGGGATGGGGTTAGCGTTAGCGTTTGCGCAGCATGACCATAGGAAAGCTCCTCTGAAAGAGGCAGCAGTTCTGTCAAGAGCGGGTCTCCTTGCCATATCCATGAAACCAAGAGAGGGAATGCGCACTCCTGTGAGGCAAAAGTGGGAAAAGCATTTCCCTCTCTAAGGTTCATCATCAGTATATATCCTAACTAACTCGTTCCTTGCTATACATAATAGACTTGTCGCGAAATAAGAAAAATCTAACTTCATCTTTTGTTCAAATTACCAGAAAATTGGGTTGAAAGCCTCCCCCTAAAAGGGGGACTTTTAAATTGATTTTTCTTTGATAAGTATGTTATCATGTTGTTAGTTTGAAAGTCAGGTTATGAAAGCTAGATTTAAGTATCGTATCTATCCAACACCGGGACAAAAATACCGATTAGCCAAGGTATTTGGTTGTGTCCGTGTAGTTTGGAATGATAGTCTAGCTTGTTGTCAAGAAAAGTATCAATTAGGAGAGAAGAAACCCACTAACTCCGAGCTACAAAAACAGTTGATCACTCAATCGAAAAACACTGAAGACAGAGAGTAGTTATCAGAAGTTTCTGCTATACCATTGCAGCAATCTTTAAATGATTTAAACCAGGCTGATCAAAATTTTTTCAAATCAACTAAAGGTCAACAGAAAGGTAGACCTAACCTATTAGACCTCCTAAATTTAAAAGTAGAAAGTCACGCGCAAACTGCTAGGTTTACACTCATGATGATTTAAAGTTTGTCAACATAAAGTCTATTTAGCTAAGATTGGAAAGCTGAAAATTGTTTGGTCAAGAGATTTACCTGCTGCTCCATCATCAGTAACAGTAATCAAAGATTCCGCTCATAGATATTTCTTGAGTTTTGTAGTAGAAATACAACCAGAAATCTTACCTCAAACTGATAATTCAGTAGGTATAGATTTAGGCATTTCTACCTTTGCTACATTTAGCGACGGTAGAAAGGTTGATGCTCCTAAACCACTCAAAAAACGAATTAAGAAGTTAAGAAAGTTAAATAAGTCATTATCTCATAAAACTAAGGGGTCTAAAAGGTATGAAAAAGCACGGGCTAGAATGGCTAAGTTTCATGCCAAATTAAAAGATACAAGGATAGATTTTCTGCATAAATTATCTACTAAAATAATTCGTGAAAACCAAACAGTTGTTTTAGAAGATTTAAACGTTTCTGGAATGATTAAGAACCGTAACCCACCCCCTCCCCTCCCGGGAGGGGAGCAAGAGGGGTGGGTATCAGATGCACGGTTGGAGAACATTCAGGACTTTTGTAGAAGGAAAAGCAGAAAAATATGGTCGCGATTTCAGAGTAATTAGTCGCCCTTGAGCCAACATCCCAAGTTTGCTCAAATTGTGGCTTTAAAGGTGGGAAGCTAGACCTTCAGGTGCGAGAATGGGAGTGCCTCAACTGCGGTGCAAAACATGATCGAGACGAGAATGCAGCAATAAATATATTAGTCGCGGGCGGGCAGTCCGAGACACTAAACGGACGTGGAGGCAAGCATAAGACTAACTTCAAGCTAGCAGCAGCCAAAGAAACGTCAACCCACCGAAGAGCTATGGCTCAGTAGGAATCTCCGCGCCTTTAGGCCGGAGAGGATGTCAAAGTTTTCTTCTAGTCTTAATATCTAAGATTAATTATCACATTAATTCAGATAGGTCAAAAATGGAATTAATCACAAATAGCAATGTGCATTGTGAGTATCAACTTTCAAAATTTGATAGCAAAATGGGAATTTGGCCATATTATGGTGTAATAAATTGGTATAAGCATCAAGTAGATTCTCATAGATTAAAAATAGCAATTCAACAAATAGTAGATAGTGTGCCAATTTTAGGAGGGAGATTGGTAAAAAAATTGTTTTCTCCATTAAAAGTTGTATGTAATATCAAATCCGGTAGCATCGGAGTAATTAAACCTGAATTTTCGGCCACCAATGGTACTGGGTTATAGCCTTGATTGCAAATTGCTGTGTTAAAAGAACTTGACAACGCTCAAACAGAATTTCTTCTAACTCTTCGAGGCTGGTAAATGAACGATTTGCGATCGGTTCATTAATTAGAGGCCATAACCTTTCTGCTGGTTGTAATTCAGGCGAGTAGGGTGGTAAATACTCTAAGTGCAAGCCCAAAGGAATCTTTAACTCAGAACTTGTATGCCATCCAGCTCTGTCAATGGTTAAGATAATGTGTTTGTCTTCTCCTAACTGAAATTCTCGTGCAAAGTCTTCTAAAACTCGGTTAAAAAGCTCTACATTAACTTTTGGTAAAATCCAGTAGTAAGTTTCACCATTATTTGGATTCACAAAGCCGTATAACCATAGCCATTGGTATTTCCAGTTAACATTGGCGATCGCATGACTACCCAACTGAGCCCAGACTCTTCTACATATAGGTTTTAACCCTAAGCGATGTTCATCCATTGCCCAGACTTCAACTGTGGCCTCTGGGTGTTTTTGCCCTACTTCTTGGACTTTCTGGTTGAGTTTTTTTTTCCACTGTTCTTGCTCTGTGATCTCCCCTTTGTCATGTGCTGGACGTGGTACTTTTAAACGCATTTCAAAGCTACGTAGATATTCCCACCCTCTTTGAGGATGAATAGGACGTTCCAGATGCTCGCTCATCCACTGAGCTACTTTGGGTCCATTCCTTGAAGAAGGAGACAGGAGACAGCTATACTGGAGACAGGAGGAAAATTACATGGGGATTCGCTCCCCCCAAGTAATGCGTGAACACGACCGTTGACGGTGGGGTATTAAACCCACAAAG
>NZ_RCBY01000123.1 GCF_003838195.1 Okeania hirsuta | reverse complement strand
GACTGTGCCTAGTGTGGGTAGTCCTGTGACTGTGATGGTGAGGGGGTCTCCGTCTAGGTCTGTGGGGGCTGCTAGGCCTAACCCTGTGTCTGTGCTGCCTTCGTCTACTGTGATGGCGCTGCTGTTGGCTACTGGGGGTTCGTTGGGGTTGATGGTGATGTCTGTACTTCCGGTTACTGTTTCTGTACCGTCGCTGACACTATATGTGAAGTCTCCTGGGTCGTCTATGCCGTTGTAGTCGGCGGGGGCGTCGTATTGTAATGTTGTGAGTTGGGCTGGTGTTAATACCTGGTTGTTGGTGACTGCTGTGCCGTCTGCTAGGGTGACTGTGCCTAGTGTGGGTAGTCCTGTGACTGTGATGGTGAGGGGGTCTCCGTCTAGGTCTGTGGGGGCTGCTAGGCCTAACCCTGTGTCTGTGCTGCCTTCGTCTACTGTGATGGCGCTGCTGTTGGCTACTGGGGGTTCGTTGGGGTTGATGGTGATGTCTGTACTTCCGGTTACTGTTTCTGTACCGTCGCTGACACTATATGTGAAGTCTCCTGGGTCGTCTATGCCGTTGTAGTCGGCGGGGGCGTCGTATTGTAATGTTGTGAGTTGGGCTGGTGTTAATACCTGGTTGTTGGTGACTGCTGTGCCGTCTGCTAGGGTGACTGTGCCTAGTGTGGGTAGTCCTGTGACTGTGATGGTGAGGGGGTCTCCGTCTGGGTCTGTGGGGGCTGCTAGACCTAAGCCTGTGTCTGTGCTGCCTTCGTCTACTGTGATGGTACTGTTGTTGGCTACTGGGGGTTGGTTATCACTAATATTAACAATGATCGTACCCATACCCATTAGCGGACCGCCACTACCTTGATCCGGATCATCCGTGGCTGGATCGCTATCTTCTGTGTTACCATCATCAATAGTGTATTTAATAGTTACTGAATCTGGTTCATCTCTCAAAGCAGCGGCTTTACTATAGGCAATATTTTGCAATGCCAGGTCAACTAAGTCGCCAGTAGCATTATCATTGAATGTTAGTAGCAGTGTGCCATTAGCATTAGTAACTGTACCAATAGTAATACCGTTAACTATGAGAGGTGTCAGAGGGTCATTCTCTGTTAATTCTCCTAATACTCCAGTATTACCACTACTAAATTTATCGTCATTATTTGCCCCTCCATCTCTTGACAAGGTAAGGGTAGCACCACCGTAGTTGTTTCTTTCATCTAGTTCTATATCTGTAATTGTGGCATCACTGTCTAGAATAACTGGAACGCCATCTGGGGTGACAGTGATAGTATTATCCAGATTTTGAAAAGAAGGAGGATCGTTAACTGGAATAACATTAATCGTAGTGATCGCAGTATTACCCAGATTCCCTTCTGTATCAGTTAACTGAATATTTACTTCCCTTGGAGTTCTGTCAGGAGTATCACTGGGATTCCTAAATTGAATTGCTTTGAGAGCTGCTTCAAAATCTTCTGGGGTGGCTCCATTTATATTATCTACTGCTGTCAAGGTAATAAGATTACCACTGACGTTGGGAGTTATGCTATCAGGTAAAGCTGAAGCAAAGAATAACTCATCATCTGTTTGAGGATTAGTCAGCGTAATAGTTGCGCTTAGAATATTTCCACCATCCACTGGAATTCCATCAGCATCTACTGTAGATCCATCAAAATCTTGAATTTGTACAGTCTCATCAACTATATCAACACCAGTATCATTCTCAGTAAAGGTTTCTTCATAAGTGAAAGCGGGAGTCTCAGGATCCTCATCAGGATCAATAAACGGAACATCAAACGGCGATGGTTGCCTTGGGTCGGACATTCCATCGTTACTATTTGTAGGTGCAGCATTAGCAACGAAAGTCGCTGTGGGAGAAGCTATCAGATAATCATCAACACGATAAAATTCTCCTACATTGTTACGACTAACATATAAATTATCTTCACGATCTATCCATGCAGCACCAAACTCCTCTCCAGCAGGTAAACCAGGTACTATTGTTGTAGTAATACTATTATCTTGTAAATTGATTGTATATAGCTGACCATTGTTACCTACTCCGTAGAAGAATTCGTTGCCAGTAACATCATCTCTTCTGTATACTAGATCTACAACTCTCTGTAAGCTATCTCCAGTAAGATTAATCTGTTCTTGAACGCCAGTAGTCAGATTAATTTTTGTAAGTTGTGTATCACCTGTCCGTACCCACAGATTACCTTGATCGTCTACATCCCCTGAATTTAATTTTCGAGTTCCAGTTACTGGTAGAAAACCTAAATCTTCAATTGTGCCATCAGAATTAATCCTAATAACATTTCCTGCTGTCTCCCCGTCCCCCTCATCATTATCTGTAATTTGAATTCCATAAAGAAAGTTATCTTGTATATTATACCCAGTGGCATTATATACAGGAACTACAGGGACTCCTCGCTGTTCATAGTCACCTGTGAGAGGATTATATATTCTTAGCTCACCAGCAATAACCTGATAAAAATAAGGCTGTTCCTCAAAAGGCTCTAGAATATGCTCCCACTGATGTTCAACCCGATCGCTGAATGCTAGGCCAACCTCAATCTCACCTTTAGTAACCTCTAACTCCCAGTCACCACCCAAAGCAGCACTACCTGTTGGTCTAGCAGAAGCAGCAATATTTGCCCCTGTTAACTGATGTAGCTTTTCCAAAAATTCTGTACCTGCATTTCCGGAAGCTATATTACAACCATAGAGCAATATATTAGTAACCGACCAAGTTTCTAATTCTTCAGCATAATCATTGTTGATATTATTAATATTTAATTGGCTATTACCCAAAGATAAACATCCCGGTACACCGTGAGATACTATATGTATGGATGATATGTGAGGATATTTTTTGATAATTTTGGTAATTTGCTGAATACCATCGTCATTTGGATGAAGAATAACTACTTTTGTCCCTGACAAAACTTCTGTAGCTAAACTCTGATAATCCTCCACATGAGAGTCTATAAAGACTATTTGTTGTTGTGTTTTTGCTTCTGTCGAAAAATCAAATAATTCGATAGACTTTTTGGTAGATAAGGATTGGTAGATGTTGATTGTAGACATTGGATTTTTTTCCTTAAAAATTGATGGTAGATAGAGTTTATTTGTTAACCTTATATATAGACGATTTTATTAACTTGGTGTTTCTCTAAATTAGATACTAAACCAAATATAAGAGTACTAGCCTCTTGTTAATTATCTATATCTATAGTTTTAATTTTAAGACAGACAGCAACTCAAACGCTTCCTACAAGTGGGTGATGATGATATTCACACCATTTGATTATTTACAGATATTAAAAGTTTATTGTGTTCCTATATAGAAATTCATAATATACATCATGAATTTTTCTCCATCAAAAATAGAATGGAGAATTTATACTTTACTTCTTCTTAAAGAGAAACAAACAAAGCTAATAACTAAATACTAATTTATATCAAGTTACTCAATAAGTTTAAACAAGGCAAATATACTTATTTGTTTTGTTATATCAAGTTTGGCTAACCGTCATATCATGTCTGGTTAAATACTGAATCAATAATTGCTTCAGAGTCAGACTAGGGCACATTAGCTTAGGCCACCAAAGGAGTTATGAATTTAGATTATATTTGATTGAATAGTTATTGACATCCTCCCAACGCTGCTCTCACGAGACAGTATGGGATTCCCTAGTATCAATACTAGGGGCCTTCTGTTGCCTCTTGACAGAAGAGCTGTGCTAACAATTCAGCTCTGCTCTCACGAGACAGTATGGGATTCCCTAGTATCAATACTAGGGGCCTTCTGTTGCCTCTTGACAGAAGAGCTGTGCTAACAATTCAGCTATCCTCTGGGATTTACTCCTTTCAGGTCTAAAGGTGCGTTCCACAGTACGTCGCCAATCCGACGGCTCCCCTAGACACTGCGAGTCCTGCAGCCAAAATATTTATTGCCACATTAATATCCTTGTCATGGTGAATACCACATTATGGGCAATCCCACTCTCTTACACTACTCAGAAAATCTAAATCTTATTATTTTTTCCAAGATGTAAGCATAGCTGAAGTTTCTTTGTAGCCTACTCGTTGCTTGTGTTCATACCAGGCTTTAGTTCTAGCTGCTAAAGCTTTGTTGTAGACCAAGCGTACACAACCCAACGTCCTTAGTAGGAAATTTTCCTGCGACTGAGTAAGGTAAAACCTGAATTTGTACACTTTTTCAACCATCTACTGTTTAGTTATTGAACAAATAAATTTTAACATCTTATCTGTGAAACCGCAATAATATTAATTGGCATTCATCCCGATCCTCCCGTGACCAGAGAGTCCCGGTCTTCTGCCAACGTTGAGATAAACAATAAAGAACAGGGATAACATTGACAAACAGTTCAACAGAGGGGATACTTGAGCAAATATAGAGAGGAGGAGAGTTTTTATCACTAATTTAAGAGACTTGATCTTCGCCCATCTTACAGCAAAATAACATTACCTTAAGTTTACTTTATATATTATATATAATATATCCTTAAATTTTCTCTATAGCACGTTTGAAACCACAATTTTTGACCGTTGCTAGTGCTAAAGAGACTGCTAATACCTCAATCAATATCTATCTGTTTTTTGAGTGTCTCCAATTTGTCGTGAGTTGAGTCATCTACTATCCTTGTGCAAGTTGAAGAATTCCGCATTATTGATCAAGCGCAACGTCGGGAGGATGTCAAACATAAAAACTAACGGGAGAAAAGTTCCCGGAAGATTTATCCCCTGGTTGAATAACGACACGCGGGTTTTAACCCGGAGAAAAGTATGTTATACTAGAAATAGCAAGTAAAAACAAGGTTTGCCGCCATGACAAGACCGCTAGTGCGGTGAAATTCCGGCGAACAGGAGATGGGGACGATGCTTCCTACGAGGGCTGTTTGCGCAGCATTCCGCAGGAAAAGCAAGCAACGCAGCTAGAGCAGTGATTTATAGCTCCAATATCTTGAGTAAAACCACTCGTGAAAGCTACAAAAAAAAAGGTAAGCTCACAGCTAGATTTCGATCTATGCCGAGGAGTATAGAAGTCTGCCCTTCAGTCTTGAAGCAAATGTGGATTTATATTTGCGGTGGATTTGCCACAGAATCCAGGGTGTTTCAACCCCTGGAGATGTCAATATTATCTCTATCACAAATCTTGAAAGAGGACTCCCATTATAATCGCGAGATTTAACGGTAAGACGGGGCGTATAAACTGCGCGGGAAACCCACCCAGACAGCCTCTCATAAATTTCAACCAGAAAAATAATTGAGCAACAGGCGAAACATTTTTGGTTTTATAATCCTATCAATAGCGGTGGGACACACCGTTAAATAAAAGCGCACCCCCTGCCCTGAGGGAACCTCAGGGTAAAGACGGAGCCAGAAAGCTTGTGGAGATGGTAATTGCGGAAGTACAACTCAGTTTATTTGATTTGTTGCCTAATCAAGAATCCGTGTTAGCGTAGCGTTGCGCCATCAAAACAAGAATCTCCCGTTATCATCTTTAATTTGACGGTGAGAGTGTTAATTGTAGAGAAATTCCATTCCTGAGCTTACATCGGGGGCCATTAGCCCCTATTGTGAATTATTCAGCAGTAAAAATTAATGTTCCTTTTGCTGCTTCTAAACTATCACTAATTTTTTGCCCATCGTGAAAAGCAGCCAAAATTACATCACAAGTTTTTCCCCAAGCAATTATACCGTTGGCATCAATAGCGATCGCTCCTAATTCCCTCTGATGTTCGTGAGCTTCAGCAAATGAACGTTCAAAAGCTGCTTTGAGTGAAAAACCATCTGTTACCCGAATCACAATTTTGGCGGCCAAACATTCATCAATAATATCTTCTCCAATGCCTGTACAGCTAACTCCAGCACTACCAGTGGCATAATTTCCGGCGGGCATGGCCGAATCACTTACACGACCAATCTTTTCAAAACCTTTTCCACCAGTAGAAGTACCTGCTGCTAATCTCCCTTCTTTATCTAAGACTACAACTCCTATGGTGCCAGTGCCTGGAGATTCTGCCACGACATTTGCCATCTTTCTACTAAAGTCTTGTTTGCGGTCTTCTAGCCATTCGTTTAATCGTTTATCTGTGAGGGGGTTGTAAACGGGCATTTGTAGTTCCCGCACAAATTCAGCAGCTCCATTATCTGATAATACGCGATCGGGCGATGTTTGCAGTGCTTTGGCCAACTCAATGGGGTTTTTAATCCGGGAGACATTGATCGCCCCACTAAACCGATGATTCAAACCATCCATCAAGGAAGCACTCATCCGAATTTGGCCATCAGATTGTAGGACTGAACCGGTCCCAGCATTAAATATGGGGTCATCTTCTAATAGTTGACAACCACGGACAACTACATCAATGGCCTTTGTGTCGCCCAGAAGCAAGTTATGTAATTCATCTACTATTCTATGGAGAGATTTACGAACAGTTTCTAATCCTCCTTTTTCCTCAAGGGAACTACCTGCACCGCCGTGAATAATTAGTTTTGGTTGCATTTTTTGTTGTGATTAACTACAGAATAATTGACATACTTTAGGTAAGCTGTTTTGCATTTAAACCATATATCCAATTTTTGTCAAAGGGAATAGGGAATATACAGCATATTTCGGGCAAATGATGTACAGGGTAAATGGTGAAAACATTGTAGTGCGGTCATCTTGCCTGCGATGGGTGTACCTCATAGAGTCGCAAAGTGCTGTAAAATCTAAATTATTCTTAGCTTATGAGGCTATATGTCTGTTTGTTTGTCAATATTTGACTTGCGTCGCCGACATCTTTCAGAACAATATTTGACTTGATCCCAACACTCAGCCCATTTTTTCCGCCAGCTAAAAGGGCGATTACATACAGGGCATATTTTGGTTGGTAAGTCAGATTTAGATTTAGTCTTTCCCATACATGATATGATATTTAGTCTCAGTGTGTGAAAAAAGCATTGTTTATATTACCTTTGCTAGTTTTTTGCTGTTCTGATTTTTGCTTATTTTACTATACCTATTAATTATTTTACCGAAAAAAGATGATTTTGAGAATTTAAAATTTATCTACTTTTAAAATATCAAATCTAGGCTTCTAACTATAAACAATTTTTCCTTCTACCAAGAGGAATATACAGCCAAAAGTTGGGAATTTTAGATAATTTTTTTCTTCTTGATTAATTTATGCAAAAATGAAGACTTGTAAAAACTTATTGACGAATATTTTTCCTTATGTATTGCTTTTGATGATGACGGCGATAGCTCTTTATTTTACGAGGCCAGTTTCTTTACAAATTCGTTGGAATGATGAAACACTTTACTACACTGTAGCTCAAAATATTGTGCGTCATTTTGACTTTAATAGTAATCATTATTTAGCTAGTAGTATTATTCAAAAGGGTTATCCGACTAAGGATACTCATCTCCCTGGTTATCCTTTGATTTTGGCTGTTGGTTTTTTGATTGGTGGCATTAATGAAAGAACACCGTTTTTTGTTAATTATTTTCTGCTGATTTTGACGATATTTTTAATTTTTACAGTTGGCAGATTCATTGCTAATCAATGGGTTGGTTTTGGGGCTAGTTTGATTTATTTGATTTATCCTTACACTTTAATTTTGACTCATTCAGTAATGACAGAAATATCGGCTGCTGCTGTAATCATGGTAGTTGTTGCTCTTTTGTTTGTACAAAAAGAAAGCTTTTTAAAAGGGATATTTTTAGGTTTAGTAATAGCTTTAGCATATTTAATCAAACCATTCTTATTAACCTTGTTTCCTGCAAGTATAGCTGTTTTGTGGATTGAGAAAAATCAACATTACAAAAAAACTTTATTGAGCTTACTATTTTCTTTTGGATTACTGTTTGTCACTGTTTTAATTCCCCTTTCTCAAAATCAAGAAATTTATCCCTATGCAGCAACAATAATTTTATCCCAATCTAATTTGACTGATATGCTGAGAATGATCTGGGAAAATTTTCTATTTAATTGCACTCTCATAATTAATTTTAAAAAATTTTCAGTCTATGGAACAATTACTATTTCAATGCTAGTGTTATGGAGTATTAATTTAGCTGTACTTGCAACAGCAAGTTATCAAAAAAAGTTACAACGATGGCAAAAATATACAAATTTATCTATTTTTAGCTTAATTAATTTTCTCTCAGCTTTACTGGCATTTTTATTACTTTATCAATATATTAATGCAACTAGAGGATTAGCAGTTTTTTCTCCATTAATGGCAATCTTATCTGTGACTGGTTTGTGGCTATTAACACCACAATTAAAAATCAAAAAAGTAGTAGCTATTGGATTAGGAATTTGTCTGTATTTAAGTTACTCAAACTTTGTCACTTTTCACCTACTCAGAAAAACCCAACAAAGACAGTATCAACGTTTATCTACTAATAGTTCCCGATTAGAAAAAGTCATCTCAAAATTGCCAATTCAACCACAGGTAGTTATGTCTGAAAAAAATCTTTATTTAGCGATCGCTAATTATCCAACTCAAGTAATTTGGCAATTACCCCAAACATTACATGAATTACGAGAAGTAGAAAAAAAAGTGACAATAGAATTGATAGAATTAAAAGATTCTGACCCAATTTTTCAAGAAAATTTACAAGTTTATCATAATTTAAACCTATTAAATAACCGTTACATCTTACAATACCAAGACCAAAATTTTTATTACTATTTAAGATTGAATAAATAATATACATCAGATAAAATAATTTTCTAAATATGGAAGTAGATTTTATGAAATATTCGCCGTTTTTTTTTAGATAAAAAAAATGCTTATGTATCAAAAAATTCTATCAATTTATCTCTTTTAAATTCTGACTTATAGCATCCTAATATAAACGATACCAGAAGTAATTTAATCTCAAAAAATTCAAACAGGTAAATTTATATTGGTCACTAATATCTTCAACAAAAAACAGATGGAAATTTACAACCATTAAAACCTGGGAAACTAAGGTTTAGTCATTTGACAAATGCGGAACTAGACTTAAGATAACTAGTATCAGACTGTTGCTAATACTAAGTTATACCAGTTTGAAAAAATAATGCTTTGAAGAAGGAGACAGGAGACAGGAGACAGGAGACAGGAGGAAAATTACATGGGGATTCGCTCCCCCAAGTAATTTTGAACACTCCAGTTGACGGTGGGGTATTAAACCCACAAAGAAAATGATAAAAAGTGCATCTTGATCGGATATGCTTAAAAATAGCTTATCCAGTTCATTTTAGATAGTTATATCTATCGTTTTCCCTTTTTTTTCAATATTTATCCTTCTTCCTTCTTGCTTCTTCCTTCCTTCTTACTTCTACTATTTGTAACAAACGTTGATCAAATTGGTATTAACAATTGCATGGGGTTCTTCGCTGAATTTATATTTAGCTTCTACCCAATTTTCTCCTTTAGAAGTTTCCAGAAGAGTTGGTTTGACTTTTCCCATAAATCTTCGCTGTAAAAATTGATGATTCATATCAATTAAATTTTCTTTAATAAATGAATAATGAAAATTACCCGACGGGAAAAATACATGGTTTTATATTCATTATTAGACCAATTTTTAATGTCTGGAAAGGGCACGGTTTTAGCTAATTCTGTTTTTCTAGAAAAGACAAAAATATGACCATAAGCTTCCTGACAAGGATAACTTTTTACTCCTTTTGGTAAAGGGCAACCTGTTGGTAAATAAGAAACTTTTGTTATTTTTCCTGTGTTATCGTATTGCCATCCATGATAACTGAAGCAAACCAGATTTAATATCAATTTATGGGTAAAGCAGAAACTACTCAATATCTAGATGCAAAAAATTCCTAAATTCACCGATAATTGATATAATTAAGCCCATATAATATTACTATTTTTTTTGATTTAATAATGGCAAATTTAATCTTACTATTTCTGTTAAGTATTACTCAGGTTTTAGGAGATATTTGGTTAAGTAAAGCCATGAAACAATTTGGGGTAGTAAATCTAGTTAATTCTGAAAATTGGATACCATTAATATCTTATTTACTGACAAATTTTTGGATTTGGTTAGGAGTAATTTTTCTCATGCTTTCTCTGGGGTTATACCTCACTGTTATTTCTAAACTTGACCTGAGTTATGTACTATCAATACACTCTTCAACTTATTTATTAAATGCTTTATTTGCTTGGTTGATTTTAGGCGAAACAATTTCAAATATGCGGTGGATAGGAACTTTAATTATAACTATTGGTGTATTGATTGTGGGTTTAAGTAAAACTCTTTATGAAGACCGACGAAACCATAATTTTTATCTCCTCTTAATGGCATTATCTTTGAGTTTTTATCGGTCTAAAACTTGGTTGGCGATCGCGATTATTGCCTTGGCTGATTCAACAGGAGATTTGTATCTTGCCAGAGGAATGAAAGAAATCGAAGAAGTAAATTTACAATCAATGAAAAATCTCATTAAACAAGTAGGTATAATCCTCATAAATCCTTTAATTATTAGTGGAGTTTTTTGTCAAACAATTGCTTTTTTATCATTGATTTCGGTCTTAAGTTGGGCAGATGTTAGTTTTGTGCGACCTGCCACAGCTTTGACTTATGTTTGTAGTATTTTAGGAGCGAAAATTTGGTTAAAAGAAAAGGTTTCTCAAGGGAGGTTGATCGGAATTATTTTTATTGTAATTGGTCTGATAGTTAATCGATAAGGAAGAAGGAAGGAGGAAGAAGGAAGAAAGAAGAAGGATAAATATTGAAATTATATTACCGAATAATTAATAATTAATAATTAAATAATTCTGGTTTAAAGCCGACCCTTTTAAGGGGAAAAAAAGCCGTCGTTAGCGGAGATTCCCGTAGGGTGGGATGGATGGGTTTCCTAACCATATCCAATCGACCAAGAGAAGAAATAATATTTCCTTATATTCAATTCCGTAACGGTTTTAACCAGAGGTAATTATCAATTATCAGTCAATGAAAGTAGATTCCAAGTATATAAAGTACAAATATTAACAATTAAATGAATGCAAGTGCGTGCATCTTGCCCGCTTCGGGGTGTACTTCACCAAGGTAGAATCCGCTGTAAATCCAGCTCACCCTGTGAGCAAACTGAAAGTATAGATAGAGAAAGAGATTTAATGAATTGCCGGAATATTATTCAACTACAAGAAAAAGGTGATTGAGAATGAGGGGATAATTTGGACTATATTTTGGGTTAAATTAGATAAATAGCGGAGATTTAATACTGATGAATAAAGCAATAGCTCAAACCATTGCTTCTACATTTCATTTTTGGGAAAACCTAGATTCTGAAGCCAAAACAAACTTTCTTAACAAATGTCAACAAATCAGTTTGTCGCCCAGTCAATTTGTCTGTTTAGAGGGAGATATTTGTCATCATTTACCACTCATAATTTCTGGAAATGTTCGTGTTTACAAAATAGGAGAAAGTGGTAGAGAAATTACTCTTTATCATTTAGAAAAAGGTGATAGTTGTATTATGACAGCTTCTTGTATCATCAGTCAAAAAGTATTTCCAGCATTTGCCATTGCCGAGACGGAAATTGAAGCTTTGATTATTCCTGCAAATAGCCTCAAAAAATGGGTAAGGCACAACACCATTTGGCAAGAATATATCTTCGGAATACTTTCCCAACGATTAGCTAATGTAATTGAAATAATTGAAGAGGTTGCTTTTCGTCGCATGGATTCTCGAATTGCATCATATCTTTTACATAATGTCAATAGTAAGATACAAACTTTACAGATAACCCATGAAGCGATCGCTCAAGAATTAGGCAGTTCTAGAGAGGTAGTTAGTCGAATTCTCAAAACTTTTGAAAGACAAAAATTATTATCTCTTTCAAGAGGAAAGATTGAACTATATAACTGGGAAAAACTTGAGAAGATTGCCCAGTTAGGAAAATATTAATTAGGGCTTGCTGGTTAAATATCAAAGCATTGAGATATAAAGACTTTAGCCTTTTTTCGGTCAAAAAAGGTGCGCCTGTTTCAGCTCTTCATGCTCAAAAAGGAGCGTATTTTAGGCGCATAGTTGGGCAGAACAATCTTGGGACAATTCTTACTCCTACCTCCTCGCTCATTCCCATTTCTCCTGTCTCCTGTCTCCTGTCTCCTACCCTCACCAATAAGACTTTTTCAGCAAACCCTAATTAGAAAATTTATCTTTTTCCTTATGGGTTTAATACCCCACCGTCTACACGGTGCAAATTTGGTAGGTGAATTGAGAATCCTCATCAACCCAAATCTTCTGACTCCTGATACTAAATCCGGTTATACAGCGATCGCACTTTCTACTTCCATTCAATGCAGACAGAAAATGCCGCAATATCCCCAGATAATTCTCACTCTCATTCTTCCTTTCTCCTGACTCCTGACTCCTTCTTCAATATGTGACTTTATCACAGAACAAATAGAGATAAATTGGCTATTGTTTTTCATAGATGACTAATTATTAGGAGGTCAAAATCACTATGGAAGAAAGTCTCCCTCTAGAATACCCTTCAATTTCTCGCCGACAATTACTTAACTTTCTAACTGGTGCAGTTGTCGCAACTACCGCCAGTACCGCACTCTATCCTGCAGCAAAATTTTTTGTCACCCCAGGAGAAAGTAACGAGGATGGTTCAATTATTGCCAGAGACCGCTTGGGATATCCCATTCCTGCCAGCCAGATTTTAGCACAACCAAAAGGAACTCGTGCTTTAGTCGCAGGAATAGCTGGAGAACCAACATATCTGGCGATCGCAGAAGATGGTAAGTTAGACACCATGGGAATTGTCGATAATTGTACCCATCTCGGTTGTACTTTTCCCTGGAATCCCAATGACAATCAATTTCAATGTCCCTGTCATGGGTCTCGTTATGCTGCTGATGGTTCTGTTGTAAGAGGTCCTGCTCCTCTTCCTCTGAAGCTAGTACAGGTCAAAGTACAAGAAGATGTCATCTGGATTTTTCCTTGGACAAAAAATGATCCCCGAACAGGAGAAAAACCTTGGTGGATTTAAGCATCAATAGACATCTCCAGAAAAGAGGCAGTAGGCAGCTTTGCTGTAGGCAGTAGGGAACCCACCCCTCGCCCCTCCCCCTCCCACGAGGGGAAAGAATTGATATATCTAGTGTGAGAATTGATTTGATTTTTTATTATAGGAGATGTCTAATTTACATTTACAGCGGTTTTCATTTCGGTAGACTACAGGGCGAATGGCCATTTGCTAACTCAAAGCTCCGCTATCGCCTCTACAGGGTTTTGATGTGGTTCATCAATCAGCAAAAGCGCTGTAGTAGATCAAAAACTCTTCTATAAACTTTAAATAGATTAGTTTTTTGTATTTTTTTAGGCTATATTTTGAAGTGTGATATCAAATCCGTTTAATTGGACATAAAAAAATTCTTAAATCGTCATAACTACGCTCATCAAAGTGATTCTCTCTCCTCCTGACTCCTGACTCCTCTTGACTTAACCAATCTATAACTGTTTCACCGGATTTGATATGAAATGTGGGCGATAGACTAACTTTGGTTGAAGGTGCGTTGCAACGCACCCTACAGGTATAATTCCTGTGTAAGTTCTGAATAATTAAAACCGCATAATCCAAGGCAACTCTTCCATCACTGCCCGCAGAGAATCTACATTACCTTTTCTTATTAAAGCTTTTGCCGTATCTAACAACTTACCTTTTTTGATTGACTGATAAGCATCCTGCATCGACACTGCAATATTTTGCATTAGACTCGAATCTCGATAACAATTAATCATACATTTTGTACAACCATCCCTTACCAACTTTGAACTATCAAACTCATAAATAGAACACATCGGTTCATGCCAAAAATGACAACGCCATAAGTTTAAATCCCAGTCCAGAAAAAAGAAGCGATAACCCGCCAAACAAGGATAACGCTGTTCCTCATCCTGGACAAACCTCTGCATTTCTTCCAGAGAAAGGGTCGGATTAACTACACGAAATTTCTTTTTCAGTTGCTTCACCTTTTCATAAGCTTGCCAGAGACTTTCATTTGTGTGAGTGACCAGACCAGCATCAGAAAATCCCAAAAAATTAGAATCAAGTTTAGTTAATGGATAAGAAAAAACCACTGACTCAAAACCAAGTGATGTCAGAAAATCAGGCAGTGCATCATAATCAACCAAATGACTCATGGTTACAGAAGCAGTCGAATACATACCAATATCTTTCAGCACTTGGTTAGCTTCTTTGATTTTATTGCATACACCAGGCAACCCACGATTTTTCTCGTGAATTTCTTCAGTTGCGGCATCAACTGATATGATTAAACTAGACAAACCTGCATCAGCTAATTCGTGAATTTTGCTCGGCGTTAACAACCCACCGTTTGTCACCACCATGCACTTGATACCCAATTCTGCTGCATGGTCAACGAATTTTATAAGATTGGGATTAAGAGTAGGTTCCCCACCTGTAAAAACTAGATATCTAATACCTTCTCGAAACAGGATATTAATTGAGTCTAATCCCTCATCGAGGCCGACAAACTGTGTTTGTTCTTTAGGAAAAGTATCCCGTGCAAAGTTGCAGAAACCACAATTAGCGTTACAAACATTGTTAATGGCAAATTGACAAAATCCTGGTCCTCCTGCCTGAAAAACTAGCTGTAAGGTATCTATAATGCTAGTTGTAGTTGACATACCACGATGTTTTTGGTTGGCGGTGAGTTTTGTACTGCTGTTCTCAGGTGTGTTGTGGATGTTTGTTTTCATAGTTATTGGTAGTTACTTTACTTTCTAGGGGTGGGAAAATGGGTAGAGGTTTGGTAACCAAGATCCTACAGGAGTCATACTAACTTAAACCATGAGCGATCATCCTGTAAACTAAACTAGAAACTTGTTATTGTTTTCAAATTGAAATAGTGGTGCTGAAATACCTATAAATGTTCCTTTTATCGTTGCTGCTAATGTGGGTTTATTTTCTCATCTCCGAGATTCAGGAATTGTACCAGATGTGTTTTTAAGCTTAAATATTATTGGCAGTGAAGAATGGTGGGAACGTAATGTTCGTTCTTATTTATTCTGGGAATTTGGTAAACCACCAGATGTAGTAATTGAAATTGTTTCTCCCGCTCCCGGCAATGAATTAGGAAGTAAATTAACAGACTATGCAGAGTTACGAATTCCTTATTATGTTGTCTACGATCCATTGCAAAAACTCAGCCAAACTGTACTGCAAGTATTTCAACTTTATGGTAGTTCTTATATTCCTAAAAATGATGCTTGGTTTGCAGATGTTAATTTGGGATTAACTCTTTGGAATGGTGTATTTGAAAATCTGAATGGTACTTGGTTGCGTTGGTGCGATGCCGATAGAAATGTGATTAAAACAGGAGATGAAATAGCAGCAGAAAAAAATGCTGAAATCTCTCAAAAGGATACTGAAATATCCCAAAAGAATGCTGAAATATCCCAAAAGGATACTGAAATATCCCAAAAAGACATTCAAATCAAACAGGCGTTATTATTGGCAATTGAAATGGGATTAAAACTCAAGTTTGGTGATGAATATGTGGAGATATTATCTGAGATTTCCAAAATAGACGATCTGAAATTGTTGGAGGCGTTAGCGGAGCTTTGCGTCAACAATCGCTTCTCAAATTCCTCAGATGTCCTCAACGGATGAATTGCGCAAACTATAGCGCTGCGCGCAGGCAACAGCTCATCTGGCAACAGCTCATCTGGCAATAGGGGGAATAAATTACCGATAATATAAGACTTTTGGGGTTGGTGATTAGGTAATGCCATTAAATATTTATGAACGGTACAATTTGGGGTTGGTGATTAGGTAATGCCATTAAATATTTATGAACGGTACAATTATAGTTTTTTTCATAGATATTTGAGACAAAAGCATTACGCATTCACCAATGCCAGACTTTTAGCTATTGGACACCTCCTGCAATTTGTAAATATGCCAGCCCACATTGCTATATATACTGAATAGCTCAAAAATCTGGTGCGAAACACACACTCTCATACCAGACCCGATAAATGTTTGCTGCAAATACACACCCGGTAGGGGCGAATGGCCATTCTCCACTACAAAGTTTTGGTTGTGACAATGTGGTTCAGAGATTGGAAAAAGCGCTATAAGTTAGGGCGTTGCTGAAGCACTTGTATGATATCGATCTTTAATTATTTAGGAGTCAACCCACCCCTAACCCCTCCCAAGAGGGGGAGTCAGGAGGACCGAGTCAGGAGGGAAGAAATAAGAAGAAAGAGTAGTAAGAGTAGTAGAAGAGAAACTTTTTTGTTCACTAATTATCCAGGCATGATTCATACCTCAAATAACCAACGCCTAAGTTAGAAAAAAAACGGAGAGGGTGGGATTCGAACCCACGGAGGTTTGACCCTCACTCGATTTCAAGTCGAGCGCATTCGACCACTCTGCCACCTCTCCATTAATAAGTCAAAAGTCAAAAGTCAAAAGTTAAAAGTTAAAAGTCATTTTTAATTTTTGTTCAGGAGTTAGAAATACTCTATAGCGCTACCCGCAAGTCAGAAGTAATCTCTGACTGAGTTTGAGCATTTAGGAATGTCCTAAGCTTTGATTCGACTGCTATAACTGTTTTGACATTTATATATTATAGCACTTGTGCAGGCTCAACAACAGATTTGAATTGGGAATATAAAATTTCTTCAGAAACTACTTTCAAATCATGGCCAACCCAAACCAAAGCAGCTTGAGATACAATACCTGCCTTCATAGATACAATTGAGAAATTCCGTTCTTTCTGGCCCTCATTTTCTATGATGCGTGGCACACTTGCTGCATTCAAATATAATGTCCCTTCGGTATCTACATCAACACGCTTACGCAACTTTTCCTGAATATGTCTCAATCTATGGTGCATGTGACCAAAAGTCACTAAGGAAATATTCTTGCCCAATTGCCGAGATTTTACAATGGCATCCCTAAAATCAGGGTCGCCGAAATCTCCACCTCTGGGTTGCCAGTCACGTCCCACTGGATCTTCGGGGGCATCTCCTAAACCAACAGGCCCATTATGGCCAAGAAAAATTATATTTTGACATACTGCATTCTCTACTGCCTTGACTATTAAATTAGTAGATTCCTCAAAACTATTAACTCCAAACCTTTGCTGATAAAAATCTTGATATTTCCATTCTGGACCTCCCCAACTAAAAGGACGAGTCCCAATAACTGTCAAGTCTAACTCTGGAAAATCTCGCTTTCCATAACCTACATGAGCTTCTCCAAATAAGTCTATTTGTTGTTGTACTCTGTCTTCTTGAGTTTGGTCATAAGGGCATTTTTTTCTGCCCCATTCTGTTGCGGTATACCAAGCATCGTGATTACCAAAAACTACTGCTTTAGGGATATCAATAGCAGCGATCGCTTGTACCACTTCTACTGCTTCATTACCAAAATCTCCCACAAATAGTACTAAGTCAACTCCTAGATATTTGAGGGCTATTTCATCTTCTGGTTCCCATTGATCGTGAACATCTCCAACAATGGCAATTTTACTCAACTTTTCTAGATTATCTGTCATTTTTGCTTTTTTTTGCCAATATTATTTTCTGTGAATTACTAGAAATATTTGGAATACTTTAAAGATTAGCTGCTATTTGCTAAATCCAATCTATCTAATCATATTTTTTTTGAGATAGTGAATAACTCTATTGAAGTTTTATTTACTTATTTGTTGTAGAATTGAAATCAAATTTATTCTCAAAAATAGACTTAAATCTAGTTTATATTGTATCACAATGGAACATCAACAACTAATTATTTTTACTCGCTATCCAGAACCAGGAAAAACTAAAACACGATTAATACCTGCTTTGGGGGCTGAAGGTGCAGCAAATTTGCAACGTCAGATGACTGAAACAACTGTAAAAAAAGCTAATAAGTTATTTGATTTTATTTCATTATCTGTTGAAGTTAGATTTGTCGGTGGCGATTTACAATTAATGAAAAATTGGTTAGGTTCAGATTTAAAATATCAAGAACAAGGTATGGGGGATTTAGGGGAACGTATGGCAAGAGGGTTTCAATCTGCTTTTAATCGGGGGATGAAATCTGTGGTAATTATTGGTATAGATTGCCCTAGTTTAACTTCTGAAATTATTTTACAAGCTTTTGCTAAACTGACTGAATCTGATGTGATAATTGGTCCTGCAACAGATGGGGGTTATTATTTAATTGGTCTGAGAAAAATTACTCCAGAATTATTTCAAGGAATTAATTGGGGAACGTCCGAAGTATTGTCAAAAACTGTAGCGATCGCTCAAAGTTTGAAGTTAGTTATTGATTATTTACCTAAGCTTTCTGATATTGACCGTCCAGAAGATTTAGAAAAATCACAGTTTAAAATTAAGGGTACATCTCAGTTTTGAAGAAAGCCAAAAACTTATAGCTTTTAGGGAACAGAGAATAGGGAATAGAGAATAGGAGAAAAGTATTTTTGTAAATATGAGATGCACCCCAAAAATTAGGATGCTCTATAGTCTGAGTTTATACAGCATATTCCAAGTATATGAAGTACAAATATTAATAATTAAATGAATGCAAGTGCGGGCATCTTGTCCGCGAGGGATGTACTTCACCAAGGTGGAATCCGCTGTATCATATTCGGATAATCAGTTATAAAAAAAACTTCTGTCCTGGAACCTTTCTTTACCTTCTGCCTTCTGCCTTCTACCTTCTGCCTTTCTTTAACTGATAACTGATAACTGAAATGACCAGTATTTCGATTATTATTCCTGTTTTAAATGAAGTTAGTACGATTACCCAAACAATTTCAACAGCTCAAACGGCAAAAGATAAAGATATAGAAATAATAGTTGTTGATGGTGGCAGTAATGATGGAACAATTGAGCTGATTAAATGTTTAAATATCCAAGTTATTTCTTCTCTTCCTGGTCGTGCCACTCAGATGAATTGTGGAGCAAAAATAGCAAGGGGAAAAATTCTTTTATTTCTACATGGAGATACCCTTTTACCTTCAAACTTTGACCGAATGTTGGAAGAGATATTGGTCAAACCAAAAATTATTGCAGGTGCTTTTGAACTAAGTATTAGAGGAACAACAAAAAGTTTACGAATAGTTGAAAGAATGGTAAATTGGCGGTCGCGTTATTTGCAAATGCCTTATGGAGACCAAGGAATTTTTCTCCCAGCCAAAATTTTTCAAGAAATTGGTGGTTTCCCAGAAATACCAATTATGGAAGATTTTGAATTGATACGACAGTTAAAAAAAAGAGGACAAATAGCCATTGTACCAGCTCCAGTATTCACCTCTGGTCGTCGGTGGCAAAAATTAGGAATACTCAAAACTACTTTTATTAATCAAATAGTTATCATTGCTTATCTACTTGGGGTATCTCCAAAAAGACTAGCGCGATTATATCGTAGACATATATGAACGAAGGCAGAAGGCAGAAGGCAGAAGGCAGAAGGCACAACTGGATGGCCTTTCTGACCCCATCCAATGACTGCTGACCGCTGATTGCTGACTGCTGACCGCTTTTTTAAAAATAACCAGATTAGATTAATTTTTTTAAAGTTGAAAACCAATTTTGAGAATAGAATGCACCTACCTCGTAAAATATGAGCTTAATATCTTCTAAAGATTTTTGAACTCCTACTCAGAGGAAAGAATTAAGTATGCCAGAAGCTACAGATACAGGATTTGTTCAACCCTATAACGGAGATCCTTTCGTTGGTCATTTATCTACTCCAATCAGTGATTCTGACTTTACCAGAACATTTATCGGTAACTTACCTATCTACCGTCAAGGTCTATCCCCAATTTTACGGGGTCTAGAAGTAGGTATGGCCCACGGTTATTTTATCGTTGGTCCTTGGACAAAACTCGGTCCATTACGGGATTCTGCAGTTGCTAACTTAGGTGGACTAATTTCCGCGATCGCCCTAATTCTAATTGCTACTATCTGCCTATCCGCTTATGGCATAGTTTCCTTCCAAGGAGAGAGCGCTGAAGGTGCAGACCCACTAAAAACTTCTGAAGGTTGGAGTCAGTTTACTGGTGGTTTCTTCATTGGTGCAATGGGTGGTGCCGTTGTGGCTTTCTTCCTAATAGAAAACTTTGAAATTGTAGACTCTATTTTCCGAGGTGTATTTAATTAAATACCTCTTAAATAATTGAAGATGTAAATCGGATTTTTATATTTACATCTTGCCTTTAATGGGTGAAATAATTACAGTCAAATTTTGCCAAAAAAACAAGTAAAATTTTGATTAAATTCAGATAATCACCTACTTTGAAATAGTGTAATTTAAGGAGAATTTGAAATGACTGGTTCTTATGCAGCAGCTTACTTACCTTGGATTTTAATTCCTGTAGTTACCTGGTTAATGCCAATTGTAGTTATGGGTTTATTGTTCATTTACATTGAGAGTGAAGCCTAGTTTTTTATCCTTCTAGCTCAATAAGTTAATTGAATAAAGTGGCGTGTGAACATCTACCTGATAATGCAGGGGGTAAAAACGCCACTTTTTTGATGTTTTTTGGGGTGGTTATTGTTCAACAATTAATAATTAATAATTACCGATCCTTGAAAAGAAGAGGATTGACTCAAAGGAAAATTAATTCATTGTTTCTCCTTGCTTATGAGAAGCTTTAAACCTTAATTAGAGTTTGCTGAAAAAGTCTAATAGTGATGGTAGGGAACAGAGAACAGTTTAGACTATCTGTCATGGCCAATTTTTCTGATAGTTAGTGTCAAAACTTTACTATTTTGAGACGACAACAGCCAAAAACTAGGTACTTTTTCCAGACCTAAAAAGGCTCAAACCTTTATTTGTTAATGCTTTTATATTTATTCAGCAAGCCCTAATTATTCGGTAATATTTTCCATTATTAATTGTCAGCATTAGGAATATTAAAATTATCGTATAATTACGGAGATAAAATAAATTTATAATATCTTATATATAGATTTTTCCGTATAAATATCAATGCTTTTCTTCCGATAAAGTGTTTCGATCAAAGTATATAGAATTTCCAGTCTTACATGAGGTGAAAAATTTTTGGATTTTAGGGAACACCTTAATATAGAAAAAAGACTGTATTCCATTAATATGAGAATCGCTATAGTCATAATTAATAAATTAATAACTATAGAATATCTGTGCTGACCTGTAAAAGATAACTAATACGGTTGAAATTTACTGAATAATATCGGGTAGAAAAGTGGAAGAAAAACTACAAGAATTAGCAGAAAAATATGAAATTCCTCTGGAACTAATTACAGCAGCAATTGAACTTGAAAAACAAGAAATTTTCAAGCAAAAACGTAAGACTGCTCCGACAAAATTACTCGAAATGATTGAACGTTATACAGACTCATCACAATCATTTATGGAGGATACTAATTATGGGACTTAAACTCAGAAGTATTCGTCTAAAAAACTGGAAATGTTATCAAAATGAAGAAATAAAATTTAACCTCAATACTGATAAGCAAATCTGGATTGTTTTTGGTCAAAATGGATTTGGCAAAACATCTATACTAGAGGCAATTCAATGGTGTCTTTACGGTGCAAAAGCTATTTCTGATTCTAAATTACTAGACCATTTTAATCGGGTAATAGTTAAAGAGAATCCTAATGTAGAAATGTCAGTAGAACTTGTTTTTGAGCGTAATGGAGATATTTATAATATTAGCAGAGTTGCAAAAAGAGAAATACAAGGCGAGACAGCTAGAGCAAAAGTAGAACTACCAGTAATCAATAAAAATGGTAAAAATATCAGAGATGTGCCAGAAAAAATTGAGGAACTATTGCCAAATTCCTGTAAAGAATTTTTCTTCTTTGATGGTGTAGAAATCAAACGTTATGCTCAACGAATTCACACTAAAGAAACCCACAAAGCCATAGAGAGAATACTTGGAATTACTGAATTACTAAATCTCCGGCACGATGTAGAAATTACTAGAAAAAAATTAGATAGAAAATTTGATGAAGTAGATTCGGTGAATGAAAGTCTCAGACAAGTCAAACAAAAACTTCGAGAAATTCAAGAAAATATAGAAGTTAAAACAGCACAACTTGAGCAAGCAAAATTAGATGAAAAAAATGCTATTAAAGAGCTGGAAGAAACAACAGAAGAAGCAAATAAAATTGAAGAACTACAAAATAAGTTAGAACAATTAAAGGACTTAGAAAGAGAGCAAGAACGTTGTAAAGAAAACCTCAAAAAAGCCACATAAAAATTAGAAAGTGGGTTGAGACAATCACCTATTCCGCTATTGATAGAATTTGTGATAGAAGTTGCAGATGATATGCAAAGTACAGCTATTACAACCGCTCGACGTTCTGGTTCAGTTAAGCTTTTACGAGAATTATTAGAAGATAAAACTTGTGTTTGTGGTCGTTGTATAGATGAAGATTCTCGTCAATTTATTATCAAAGAAATTGAAAGCTTAGAATCTTGTGTTAGTAGTACCCAAGAAGTAATCCGTCAGGATGAAATACGCAACCGTTTAGAAACAATTTCCGACTATAAAATACCTAATTTTGAAGACCTTTTGTTGGAGCGTGATTGTCTACAAGATGAACTAGAAACAATCAAACTAGACGCATATCGTCTGAAACGAGAAACTAAAGGAATTAATCAAGAAGAAGCTCAAGCAATATGGCAAACAGTAGGAGAAGCAGAGCAAATTACCAGACAGAAAAAAGAACAAATTGAGAGATTAAATAAGGAAATAGAAGATTTAAAAAAAGACGAAGAAAAACAACGCAGAGAAATAGAAAAATTAGCCACTCAAGATAAACAAACAGAAACTTTAGCAAAGCAACTAACACTAGCAAGAAGTCTTTATGAAGCCACAGATGAACTAATACAATGGCGCACAGAAGAAAGAAAACAAACCATCGAAGATAAAACCTCTAAAATTCATCGCCAAGTCACTAATAAACCAGAAGAATATCAAGGTATAAAAATTCAGCCAGACTATACTTTAGGAGTCAAAAATGCAGTAGGTCAAATTATCGACCCAGAAACCTTAAGTGCAGGAGAAAAAGAAGCTTTAGCCTTCACTTTTATCACAGGATTAAATTTAGCATCTGGTACAGCAGCACCTTTAATTATGGATACTCCTTTTGGTCATCTAGACACCAAACATCAGAAAAACTTAATTAAATCATTACCAGAAATTCCATCCCAGGTAATAGTTTTAGCAACAGACCGAGATTTTCCCTCGCATCTTTTAAATATTGTGGAACCTCACATTGCAGGTACTCTCAATATTCGCCGTCTTGGGGCAACAAAGGATGCTTCCGTAGTAGAGGAAGAAAAATGAAACGTATCGACCCCAACGCAACTATTCGCCCCACACCAGAAGCGAGAGGTTATTTGGACGCCCTCAAAAGTCAGGCCGTTTTCGGACGCATGATAGATGCTTATGTCTTTGCAGCAGCTTACGCCATCAAACAAAATGCTGATATCTCCCAAGTTACTCTCACAGGTCGCCAGGATATGGCAATTATGAAAATTGTTGATGATGAGGTACGTCTGGCACTAGAAGCAGGAGTTTATGCCATAACTAAACGCAACGGTCAACCCCAACCTAGTGAAAGTCGGGAAGTTCTGGAAATTATCACAAAATATGCAGAAGTGGGACTGAATTTGTTAAAAGTACGATGGGAAAGAAAGACTGGTACTCAAATTCAAGACGACATTCGCAGAATTATTACTGGCAAAACAGAATAAATGTCCACTTGACGAAGTCAGAAGTCAGAAGTCAGAAGCGAGTGTGTAATTCTGAGGTCCCCTCAGAATGTAAGACACACTTCATTTCAGTCAGAAGTTAACCCACCCCTAACCCCGACCGTGGAGGGGAAGTAGGGGATTTGAGCAACTCTCCAAAAACCCGATCGCCTTAAAAAGCGGGGTTTTAGACCCATATTATTTTGATTAGGACTTACGCAGATACCCTATATATAGTACTCATAACTATTGTCCAATAGTTACTGGACTCTATACACAGTGTCTTTGCGTAAGTCCT